>JAAZLF010000209.1 GCA_012799425.1 Actinomycetales bacterium
GAGATGGGCCGCCGCGCGGTCGACGGTCTGCTCGATCAGCTCTCCGAGCCGCTGGCCCCGCCCACGCAGGTGCTGGTCACCTGCTCCCCGTTCGCCGGCGGCTCCATCGAGGACCGCCGCCGGACCCGCTGAACCGGCGCCGGCGCCGGTCGCAGCCCCGCACCCCGCACGCAATTTCTCCTACAAGGAAGCAGGACGCCATGAAGCGCAGGAATTTCACCACCCTTCTCACCGCCTCCGCCCTCGGCGCCGCGGCCGCCCCGACTCTCGCCGCCTGCGGCGGCAGCGGCGGCGGATCGGGCGACGGCACCTCGCTGGTCATCTGGCACTACGAGAACGAGGACTCCGCGATGGGCCAGGCCTGGGCCCTGGCCCAGGAGATCTTCGAGGAGAAGCACCCCGAGGTCACCGTGACCGTCGAGAAGCAGACCTTCGAGCAGCTGCAGAAGAACGCGACCATCGTGCTCACCGGTGACGACGTGCCGGATCTGATGGAGTACAACAAGGGCAACTCGACCGCCGGGCAGCTCGCCTCCCAGGGCCTGATCGACCCGTTCACCGAGATCGCGACCGAGAACGGCTGGGACCAGAAGCTCTCCGAGAGCCTCCAGACCACC
The DNA here is from genome assembly GCA_012799425.1 of Actinomycetales bacterium. Lineage (GTDB taxonomy): Bacteria > Actinomycetota > Actinomycetes > Actinomycetales > Dermabacteraceae > Brachybacterium. The sequence continues at coordinate 618 of JAAZLF010000209.1, forward strand.
GCCCGCTACGACGAGTTCGGCCTCATGGGCTCCGGCGACTGGTTCGGGCTGCCCAACTACGGCGAGTACGTCTACGTGTTCTACAACCAGCGGATGTTCGAGGAGGCCGGGGTCGCCGTCCCGAACACCCTCGAGGAGTTCGAGGACGTCCTGCAGACCTTCGTGGACAAGGACATCATCCCGCTCGCCGGGGCCGGAGCCGAGTACCCCGCCGGGCAGCTCTGGTACCAGCTCGCCCTCGCCCACGCCGACCGCGACTTCGTCGACGCCTACCAGCTGTTCGACGGCGACGTCGACTGGGCCGCGGATCCGATCCTGGCAGGCGCCCAGCGCTTCGCCGACTGGGTCGAGAAGGGCTACCTCGCCGGCGACTCCGCAGGCCTCACCGCCGAGGACATGGGCACCGCCTTCATCTCCGGCACCTACCCGATCATGTTCTCCGGCTCGTGGTGGTTCGGCCGCCTGGTGGCCGAGATGGAGGACGAGTGGGGCCAGTTCCTCTTCCCCGGCGCCGACCTCACCATCGGCTCCTCCGGCAACCTCTGGGTGGTCCCCGCGAACGCCGCGAACAAGGACCTCGCCTACGAGTTCATGGAGATCACCATGTCCCAGGAGGTCCAGGACCTGCTGGGACAGAAGGGCGGCCTGCCCGTCGCGGGCGACACCTCCGTGATCGAGGACGACAAGACCCGCGAGATGACCGAGAACTTCACCGCCGTCAACGACAGCGACGGACTCGCCTTCTACCCGGACTGGCCCGTCGCCGGCTTCTACGACCAGGTCGTCAGCGCGATGCAGTCCCTCATCAACGGCTCCAAGACCCCGCAGCAGGCCATGGCCGAGCTCGGGGAGGCCTACGCGACCGGTCGCACCGACCTCACCGGTGAGTGACCAGCACCGTCATCCGGGCGGGCCGCCGCATGCGGCCCGCCCTCCTCAGGGAGGAACAATGTCCACCACAGCAGCACCCCCGTCGGCCCCCGTCGCGCGGGCCCCGCGGAGGCGACGCCCACGCAGCGCGGCCGCCGGGTACTGGCCCTATCTGATCCCCGGCCTGCTCTCCTTCGGCATCGTCGTCCTGGTGCCGTTCCTGCTGAACATCTGGTACAGCCTGCACAGCTGGAAGGGCGGACTGGCCCCGAAGCGCTGGATCGGCCTGGACAACTACGTCGCACTGCTCTCCGACGACGCCTTCTGGCTCTCGTTCCGCAACTCGCTGTCGATGATCGCGGCGATGGTCGTGGTCCCCACGCTCCTCGGCCTGCTGCTGGCCGCCGTGCTGTTCGACTATGTCGCCAAGCATTGGAGCAGCCGGGTCTCGTCCTTCCTCCGCGCCACGTACTACCTCCCGCAGATCCTGCCCATCTCCGTGGCCGGGATCGTGTGGAACTGGATCCTGAACAGCCAGACCGGAGCGGTCAACGTGCTGCTGCGCGGGATCGGGATCGAGGCCCCGCCGAACTGGCTGGGCAGCCCCGGCCTCGCCCTCGGCTCCGTGATGCTGGTGCTGATCTGGATCCAGATCGGCTACCCGACGGTGATCTTCATGTCCGCGCTGGCGCGCGTGGATCCCGAGCTGTACGAGGCAGCGGAGCTCGACGGCGCCGGCTGGTTCGCCCGCTTCCGCGCCATCACCATTCCGCAGATCTCGCCGGAGACCTTCGTGATCGTGCTGACCTGCACCATCGCTGCCCTGAAGGTGTTCGCGCCGATCTACGTCCTCACCCGGGGCGGGCCCGAGGGATCCACGCTGGTGCCCTCGTACTACTCCTACCTCAACTTCTTCGACACCTCGCGGGTGGGCTACGGCGCCGCGATCGCGACGGTGCTGACGCTCATCATCATCATCGTCGCAGGCGGCATCCAGGTGCTCCAGAACCGCAGCGCCCGCGCTTCAGAGGAGGGCCGCTGAGATGGCCGCAGTGATCACCGACAACCCCGCGCCGTCGGCCCCTTCGAAGAGCGCTCCCGCCGGCAGGCGGCGCACCCGCCACCAGCGGGGCGTGGCCCGCTGGCTGGTGCTCGCAGGAGCAGGCCTGGTGGGGCTGCTGATGCTGGCCCCCTTCGTGCTCATGGTCCTCAACGCCTTCAAATCACCGGCGGACTACTCCGCCGGAGGGCCGCTGTCGCTGCCGCGCGGGATCTACCTCGACGGCGTCATCGCCTTCTGGGAGCGCGTGAACTTCCCGGTCAAGCTGTGGAACTCGCTGTGGACCTCGACCCTGGTCGCCGTGTTCGCCGTGCTGCTGTCCCTGCTGAACGCCTACGCGATCGGGGTGGGCAGGGTGAAGGGCCGGCTCTGGCTGGTGGCCCTGTTCCTGATGGCGAACATGCTGCCGCAGGAGGTGCTGATCTACCCCCTGTTCGACATGGCACGACAGGTGGGCCTGACCGACAACCCGTGGTCGATCGTCATCATCTTCACGATCATCCAATCCGCCTTCGGAACCTATCTGCTCTCCTCCGTGCTCGGCACATTCCCGCCGGCACTGCTGGAGGCGGCGCAGCTCGACGGCGCCACCCGGTGGCAGATCCTGTGGCGGATCGTCTACCCGGTTGTGCGCCCCACCATGTCCGTGCTGATGATCTTCTTCTTCATCTGGACCTGGAACGAGTTCTTCATCCCGCTGGTGATGCTCACCAGCAACGACAACCAGACGATCCCGATCGCACTGTCCTCGCTCCAGGGCGACCGCATGCTCGACGTCCCCACCCTGAACGCGGGTGCGCTGCTGTCGCTGCTGCCCACGTTCATCTTCTTCCTCATCTTCCAGCGCACTCTCACCCGCGGCGTCACCGCCGGCGCGGTGAAGTGACGCCTCCACACCCCGAACCCTGAGCAGAAAGGAGCGCCGACCGTGCGCTTCACCAATGGATACTGGCTGGACCGAGAGGGATACACGGTCCAGCGCGGCCGTGAGGTCCACGACCTGCAGGTCGACGCCGAGGCGGGACGGCTCCGCGCCTTCGCCCCCACCCGGCCCGTGCACAGCCGCGGCGACACCCTGAACAACCCCCAGCTGACCATCACCTACGAGGCCGTGGCCGAGGGCGTGATCCGGGTGCGGGTCGAGAACCACCGCGGCACGCGCACCCCCCAGCCGCGCTTCGAGATCGCGGCCACCACGGACTACCGCGGCACCCTCGAGACCGCCGCCGACGGACGCACCACGCTGCGCGCCGGCGACCTCGCCCTCACGATCGGCGAGGGTGAGGAGTGGCTGGCCGAGTTCACCTCCGCAGGCCGAGCCCTGACCAGCTCCATGCCCCGCTCGATCGCCCACGTGATCGGGCCCGACGGGCAGCGCTACATGCACGAGCAGCTCAGCCTGCAGCCGGGGGAGAGCGTCTACGGGCTCGGCGAGCGGTTCGGCGCCTTCGTGAAGAACGGCCAGAGCGTCGACATCTGGAACGAGGACGGCGGCACCACCTCCGAGCAGGCCTACAAGAACGTCCCGC
>JAAZLF010000210.1 GCA_012799425.1 Actinomycetales bacterium
AGCCCCGGCTCGTCGGTCCACGGCGGAGAGGCCCACACCCCGAGCGGGTCTCCCGCCCCGCCGGGGAGCTCATCGGCCCTGGAGCAGGCGGTCTGCTCGTCCGCTTCCGTGCACAGCTGCTCGGAGAACCTCCGCAGCGCCTCGAGGAGATGCGTCATGGCCTCAGCGGTCTCGTCCGTCCGCCGCCGGTGCTCTTCTGCATCGGGGCCGTGCCAGGCGGCGGCGTGGGCGGCCTCGAGGATCCTCTCGATCAGCTGCCGCAGCCGTGCCACGGCCGTGCGACAGGAGACGGACAGTGCGGTCAGTGCCTCGGGCTCGCATCCCCAGAAAGTGTTCATGGCGCGACCGTAGACAGCGGCCACGAGCGCTCACCACGAGTGCGCCGAGTATGTGCACAACGGTGTGATGTGGAGGAACGGTCGCGAGCGAAAGGCCCCCGGATGCACCATGTCCCGGGACCTTGCACAGTCCCGGGACATGGCGTCGCAGCCTGTCGGCTCAGACCACGTCAGACGATGTCAGATCGCGTCACACCACGATGTTCACGATCTTCGGCGCGCGGATGATCAGTTTGCGGACCGTCTGCCCCTCCAACAGCTCCTGGACGCGCGGCTCGGCCATCACGGCCGCCTCGAGATCCGACTCGGAGATCTCCGGATCGACCTCGATGCGATGACGCACCTTGCCCTTGACCTGGATCACGCAGGTCACCCGTTCCGCCTTGAGCAGCTCCGGATCGGCGGCGGGGAACGCCGCCCGCGAGATGCTGCCGGCGTGCCCCAGGCGTGCCCACAGCTCCTCGGCCAGGTGCGGCGCCAGCGGCGAGACCATCAGCACCAGCGGCTCGACAGCCCCACGCGGCGTGGACCCGGTGGTGGTCAGCTGCTTGGTCAGCTGGTTCACCAGCTCGATCAGCTTCGCGATCGCGGTGTTGAAGTGCATCCGCTCCATGTCACGGGTGACCCCGTCGATGGTGCGGTGGGTGGCCTGCTGGACAGCGAGATCGGCGGGCTCGTCGGAGACGTTCAGCTCCCCGGTCTCCTCATCGACCACCAAGCGCCACAGTCGCTGCAGGAAGCGTTGGGAGCCGACGACCGCACGCGTGTCCCACGGACGGGAGAGGTCCAGCGGACCCATCGACATCTCGTACACGCGCAACGTGTCCGCGCCGTACTCCTCGTACATGTCGTCTGGGGCGACGGCGTTCTTCAACGACTTGCCCATCTTCCCGTACTCCTGGGTGACCGGCTCGCCGTCGTAGGTGTAGGTGCCGTCGTCCTCGGCGACGACCTCCTCGGCGGGAACGTAGACGCCCCGGGAGTCGGTGTACGCGTAGGCCTGGATGTACCCCTGGTTGAACAGGCGGTGGAACGGCTCCTGGCTGGAGACGTCACCGCGGTCGAACAGCACCTTGTGCCAGAACCGTGCGTACAGCAGGTGCAGCACCGCGTGCTCCACCCCGCCGACGTACAGGTCCACGCCGCCCACGCCGCCGTCCTCACGGGCGCCCAGCCAGTACTTCTCGTTCTCGGGACGCACCAGCACGTCGTCCTCGGCGGGATCGATGTAGCGCAGGTGGTACCAGGAGGAGCCCGCCCACTGCGGCATCGTGTTGGTCTCGCGCAGATACATCCGCGGCCCCTCGCCCAGGTCCAGCTCGACCTCGACCCAGTCGCTCGCGCGCGACAGCGGGGTCTGGGGCTCGGTGTCGGCATCCATCGGGTCGAAGGTCTTGGGGGAGAAGTCCGCGACCTCGGGCAGATCCACCGGCAGCATCGAGTCCGGCAGCGCGATCGGGGTCTCCGGGTCCGCGGGGTCGTAGACGATCGGGAACGGCTCGCCCCAGTAGCGCTGGCGGGAGAACAGCCAATCCCGCAGACGGTAGGTGGTGCGGGCGTGCCCGAATCCGCGATCCTGCGCATACTCGGTGGCGCGCTCCTTGGCCTCCTCCTCGCCCATCCCGTTGAGATCCAGATCGGAGTTCGCCGAGTTGATCTTCTCGCCCTCTCCGGTCCAGGCGCCGCCCTCGAAATCGGCGTGTGGGCGGACGGTGCGGATCACCGGCAGGCAGAACGTCTCGGCGAACTCGAAGTCCCGCTCGTCCTCGGCGGGCACCGCCATGATCGCGCCGGTGCCGTACCCGGTCAGCACGTAGTCCGCCGTGAACACCGGCAGCTCGCGCCCGTCCATGGGATTGGTCGCGAACAGGCCCGTGAACACCCCGGTCTTCTCACGTCCCTCGGCGGTGCGCTCGTCCTCGTCGAGCGCGGCGGCACGTGCCCGGTAGGCCTGGACGGCGTCGCGCGGGGAGGCCGCGCCGCCGGTCCAGGAATGCTGCGTCTCCTCGGGCCAGGACGCGGGCAGGGTCGAGGGATCGGCCAGCAGCGCGTGCTCGGGGGACAGGACGCAGAAGGTCGCGCCGAACAGGGTGTCCGCACGGGTGGTGAAGACATCGAAGCTCGCCTGGGGGGCGGAGGGCAGGTCCGTGACGGGGAAGGTGATCTGCGCGCCATGGCTGCGTCCGATCCAGTGACGCTGCATCGCCCGGATCGACTCGGGCCAGTCCACCCGGTCCAGATCATCGATCAGACGATCGGCGTAGGCGGTGATGCGCATGTTCCACTGCCGCAGACGACGGGTGAAGACCGGGAAGTTGCCTCGCTCGGAGCGGCCCTCGGCGGTGACCTCCTCGTTGGCCAGCACGGTGCCCAGGCCAGGGCACCAGTTCACCGGGGTCTCGGAGATGTAGGTCAGGCGGAAGGAGTTCGCCAGCTCGGCGATCTCGGCATCGCTCGCGCCGGTGACGTCGGAGGCGCTGCGGCCATGCCAGGCCACGGGCAGGTCGACCCCCTGGCGCTCCGCCAGCGCGAACGGGTCCACCGCGCCGCTGCGCAGATCCTCGTGCAGCTCTGCGATCGGGCGTGCCCGGCCGGTGATGCCGTCGGCGTTCGGGGCCTCGGGGTCGTACCAGGAGTCGAAGATCCGCAGGAAGATCCACTGGGTCCACTTCACGAACTCGGGATCGGTGGTGGCCAGCGAGCGGCGCGGGTCGTGGGACAGGCCCAGGCGGTGCAGCTGGCGCCGCATGTTCGCGATGTTCGACTCGGTGGTGGTGCGCGGATGGGTGCCGGTCTGGACCGCGTACTGCTCCGCGGGCAGGCCGAAGGCGTCGTAGCCCATCGTGTACAGGACGTTCTTGCCCATCATCCGCTGGTGGCGGGCGACCACGTCGGTCGCGATGTAGCCCAGCGGATGGCCCACGTGCAGCCCTGCCCCTGAGGGGTAGGGGAACATGTCCATGATGAACATCTTCTCGCGCGATGACGAGGTCGCGGCCGTGGCCGCCTCCTCGAGCGAGCCGGTCGCTGCGCGCAGCTCGCCGACGGGGTTGTCGGCGTGGAAGGTGCCGTCCTCGTCCCAGCGCTGCTGCCAGCGGCGCTCGATCTCGTCCGCCACTGCGGCGGTGTAGCGGTGAGGGGCCTCGCTCATGGGGAATCGTCCTCCGAAGGATCATCGCGGCGGGAGCCGCCAGGCGTTGGGTGACAGGATCTCGTGACATGAAAAAACCCTCGCGCAGGCGAGGGGAGCCGCGTCGGTGCCGCACCGACGCACCGTCCACGCTCAGGAGCGCGGGGTGGGCGCGGGCCTTGTCCGACGCGGCTGCATAAGCAGGAGCCGTCGAGTCACCGTGTCATACTACCGCGCTCGGCAGCAGGACCGGGGCAGCGGATCAGACTCCGAGCACGGCGGAGATCACCAGCAGCACCAGCACGGTGCCGATCGTGGTGATCAGCACCGTGTCCCGGGCGAGGTTCTCCGAGGCGCGGTAGCGGGCGGCGGCCACGTAGACGTTCTGCGCGGTGGGCAGGGCCGCCATCACCACGACCTCGTACAGCGAGCTGCCGCGCAGGCCCAGCAGCAGGCCGACCCCCACGGCGATGACGGGCATCAGCAGCAGCTTCGAGCTCGAGGCGACCGCTATCAGGCCGCGGTAGCCGTCGTCCTTCGCCAGCGGCCGGGAGCCGTACAGCGACAGGCCGTAGGCCAGCAGCATCGCCGGGATGGCCATGTTCGCCAGCGAGTGGACCGGCTCGAGCACGACCGGCGGGACTTTCACGCCGGCGAGCACCAGCAGCAGGCCGACCGCCGAGGCGATGATGGTGGGGTTCGCGACGACGCTGCGCAGCACGCCCCCGAGCCCGGGGGAGTCCTCCACGGTCACCCGGTGCAGCACGAACAGGTACAGCGGCGTGTACACCGCCTGCTGGAACAGGATCACGGGAAGCGCGTGCGAGATGTCGCCGAGCACATAGGCGGCGATCGGGAAGCCCATGTTCGCGCCGTTGACCACCGAGCCGCTGATCGCGGTCATGACCAGATCCGCGCCGCGCCGCTCGGTCAGCAGTGCGACGGCCAGGAGCACGAGCGCCCCGGTGAGCAGGCCCGAGATGCCGGCGACCAGCATCGGCTTCGAGAGCACCTCGCGCACATCGGCCTCGAGCAGACCCACCAGGATCAGCGCGGGGGACGCGATGAAGAAGGTGGAACGGTTCAGGACGTAGCGGCCGTGCGGGCCGAGCACGCCGGTGCGGCCGGCCACCCAGCCCACGCCGATCATGGCCCAGACGATGAAGAAGCCCGCGAGGACCCCGCTCACGGCACGGTCGGGAAGGAAGTCGTGATCATCGGGTCGATCCTAGACCACCAGCGGGAAAGGGTCTTCCCGAGTTCATCCGTCGGACAGTCCGAGAGGGAGGGGGTCAGCGCAATCCGTGCGAGGTGCGGCCGTCGATCTGCTCGTCCATGCCGGGGACCGGCTCGGCGCCGTCGGAGCCGAGCGCCACGATGCGGTTGCTCTCGTCCACGTGGACGACGCGGGGCCGGTGCCGGGAGATCTCGGTCTCGTCCAGCTGCCCGTACGCGATGATGATGACGAGATCGCCCGGGGTGACCAGATGGGCCGCCGCGCCGTTGATCCCGATCACGCCGCTGCCGCGCTCACCCTCGATCACGTAGGTGACCAGCCGATGACCATTGGTGATGTCCACGATCGTGACCTGCTCGTTCTCGACCAGCCCCGCCGCCTCCGTGAGGGCAGGATCGATCGTCACCGAGCCGACGTAGTGCAGGTCTGCCTGCGTGACGGTGGCCCGGTGGATCTTCGAGGTCATCAGAGTGCGCAACATCGCTCCTATTCTCCCATCACTGGCGCATGCTGGATGATGGGAGCGTCCGTTTCGTCAGGAGGATCACCATGCCCAAGGCCCGCCGCCGCTCTGCCCACCGCTCGGAGCGGTTCGAGGACATGGCGCTGCCCGATGAGCTGCTCGGCGTCCTCGCCGAGCAGGGCCTCGAGCGAGCCTTCGAGATCCAGTCGGCCATCCTGCCCGATGCTCTTGCCGGCCGCGATGTGCTCGCCCGCGCCGAGACCGGTTCGGGCAAGACCCTCGCCTTCACTCTGGCCATGACCGCGCGCTTCCGTGGCCGCAAGTCGCATCGCAGGCGCCCCCTCGGCGTCGTGCTGGTGCCCACCCGCGAGCTCGCCGTGCAGGTGGTGGACACCATCCACCCCTTCGCGCGGGCAGTGGGAGTCAAGGCGCAGCTGATCGCCGGTGGCATGAACATCGAGAAGCAGGCCGACGCGGTCGCCCGCGGCGTCGGGATCGTGGTCGCCACCCCGGGGCGCCTGATCGACCTCGCCGAGCGCGGCGCGCTGCAGCTGGACCTGGTGGAGACCACCGTCATCGACGAGGCCGACCACATGGCGGACCTCGGCTTCCTGCCGGATGTCAGCGACATCCTCGCGGCGATCCCGATGGGCACCCAGAAGATGCTGTTCTCCGCGACCCTGGACGGACAGGTCGAGCAGACCGTCGACACCTTCCTGGTCGATCCGATCAGTCACGAGACCACCCCGGTCACCGCCGCGGTGGCGACGATGGAGCATCACGTGCTGGCCATCGAGCCCTCTGCCAAGCGGGAGGTCACCGCACAGCTCGCCGCGCGCAAGGGCCGCACCCTCATCTTCACCCGCACCCAGCTCGGAGCCGAAAGGGTCGCTCAGGAGCTGGTCGAGGTCGGTGTCCCCGCTGCGGCGCTGCACGGCAACAAGCAGCAGGGGCTGCGCACCAACGTGCTCGCCGGGTTCCGCGAAGGCGCCTACCCGGTGCTCGTCGCCACCGATGTGGCGGCCCGAGGCATTCACATCGACGACGTGACGATGGTGATCCACGTCGACCCCTCCGACGAGGTCAAGGAGTACGTGCACAGGTCCGGGCGCACCGCACGCGCGGGCGCAGCAGGCAGCGTGGTGACCCTCGCCCTGCCGCACCAGATCTCGAAGACCCGCCGGATCCTCGCCGGGGCCGAGGTCGAGCCGAGCTGGGTCGAGGATGTCGCCGCTGCAGAGCACCCCGCGCTCGAGCAGCTGGGCGGTCGTGCCCCCTCCGGAGAGCCGGCCGAGGATCCGGCGACCGTCAAGTACAAGGGTGCGCCGCGCAAGCTCGACCTGAACCGCACCAGCGGGGCCGATGCCCGCAAGGCGCAGGAGCGGCGCGCGAACGAGGAGCGTCGCGCCTCCTGGGATGAGCCCGCTCCGGGGCAAGGGCGTGGGGGCGGGACCCGCTCCGGGCGGGGCTCCGGCCGGGACGGCGGGGCGCGCGGACGCGGCGCTGGAGCAGCAGGCGCGCGCGAGGGTCGAGGACGCTCCGACGGAGCGGCTCCGGGAGGGAAGCGGGGCCGGGCCGGCGGTACGGGCTCGGGGCGGGGCGGCGGACGCCCCGGCGCGCCGGGGCGTGCGCCGCGCCGTCGTGGGGGACGATGAGCTCCGGATCCACGGCTCGACGATGAGCCGGTGAGGCGCGCAGGAGGCACGCGTTGACCATCAGCACCTTCGACATGTTCACGATCGGCATCGGACCGTCGAGCTCGCACACCGTCGGGCCGATGCGTGCCGCAGGGCTGTTCGCGCGCGAGATCCTCGGCGATCCCGAGCTGGGGCCGCAGGTCGCTGACGTCTCCGTCCACCTCTACGGCTCGCTCGCCGCCACCGCGCTGGGCC
>JAAZLF010000021.1 GCA_012799425.1 Actinomycetales bacterium
AGATGGTGCGCGCCGCGTACACCCTCCACGCCGATGACAGCGACTTCATCCAGCCCGGCATCCTGGTGCGCGAGGTGTTCGACGACGCCCAGCGCGACCAGTTCGTCGAGACCGTCTCCGGTGCGCTCAGCACCGTCGAGGAGCCTGTGCTGTCCAAGGCGCTGCAGTACTGGAAGAACGTCGACGCCACCATCGGTGAGCGCATCGAGCTGGCCGTGAACACCTCCAAGGGTGATGAGCAGCCCGGCGGCGATCCGCTGAACGCCTGATACAGAGCACAAAGGCCGGGTCGGGGCACACAAGCCCCGGCCCGGCCTTCGTCATGCTGAGGTGTGTCGCTCAGGCTGTGCTGTTCTGTCTGGGCTCCTGCCGTTCGCGAGCTCGCAGCACGTCGCTCAGACGACGAGCACGTCGCTGTCTGCAGACAGCAGCAGCTTCTGCACGGTCAGGCCCAGCAGATGGCGGGCGAGATCCTGGTGGCGGCGCACGCCGAGCACCAGCAGCTCCGCCTTCTCCTCCTCGACCACCTGCAGCAGCACGTCGGCGATGTCGTCGTCGGTGGTCTCCTGCCGGAACGAGACGCGCACGCTCGCGCGACGCAGCTCGTCGCGCGCGATCTCGAGCTGCTGATCGTCGGCGTGACGGGGGTCCTCGCCGACCCCCTCGCGCAGCACGTTGACCACGATCAGCGGTCCTCCGCGCTGCTCCGCCTCCTCGCGGGCGGCTGCCAGCGCCTTGAAGCCCACTTCGGTGGGGATGAATCCCACGACGACGGCCATCTGCTCTCCTCGGGTGCGGTACGGCGGCGGCCGCTGCTGGGTCAGCACGCGGCCTGGCCAGATCCTACTGGCACAGCCGCCGTGCGCGGGAGGACCGATGGCCGGAGGATTCAGCCCTGCCGGCGGGCGGGCTCCGCACGACGCTGGCCGGAGAGCTTCTGGATCTCGTCCATGATCCGTGCGTTCAGCAGCCGGCGCTGCACACCCTTGGACGCGGCAGGGTCGATGTCCTCCAGCTCGATCGGGGCTCCGACGCGGACCGTGATCGTGCCGCGGTGGGGGAGCAGCCGCGAGAACATGTGCTGGGTCCCCTTGAGGCCGACAGGGATCACCGGGCACCCGGATTCGACGGCGAGCCATGCGGCGCCCTGCTTGCCGGGATGGAGCAGCCCGTCCTTGGAGCGGGTGCCCTCCGGGTAGATCGCGAAGCCGTCCCCCTCACGCAGGATGGTGAGGCCGGCCTGGAGAGCGCCCTTGCCGGAGGACAGCGCCTCGCGATCCACCGGCACCGCCTCGACGGCGTCGAAGAACCAGCGCAGGATCCGGCCCCGGAGCCCCTTCTGGGTCCACAGGGTGTCCTTGGCGACGAAGCGGATCTGCCGCGGCAGCGCCACGGGCAGCACGAAGCTGTCGATGTTCGAGAGATGGTTGGAGGCGATCACGAAGCCGCCTTCGCGGGGGATGTTCTCCAGACCGGTGATGCGGGGCTTCCACAGGAGCGCGAAGAAGGGGCGCGAGAAGTTGCGGGCTCCGAAGTAGAAGCGTCTGGCCACGAGTTCCTCCTGAGGCGTGCTGGTCCGCGCCCCACGATAATCGTGATGGAGCCGCTCCCGGGCACGTGCTCGCGTGACCTGCGTCCCCTGAGGGTGCAGGTCGCGCACGAGGAGCGGCCCGGCCCAGGCCCGGCCTGGTGTGGTAGAACAGGCGTGCGTCCCGTGCCGCCGAGCGGTGCGATGCCGGAGCGGCCCGGCGCCCGCCGAACGTCCCGCGGAGCTGCCGCCGATCCCCTTCCCGAGCCGAGGAGCCTGCCGATGCCCAAGACCCTGAACATCGCCGTGATCGGCGCCGGAACCATGGCCCAGGCGGTGCATCTGCCGGTGCTGCGCAGGCGGTGGGACCGGTTCTCGATCGCTGCGCTGGTGGACCACTCGCCGCGCCGACGCCGGGAGTCCTCCGAGGTCTGGGGCATCGAGGAGGACAAGCGCTACGAGAGCGTCGCCGATCTCATCGCGGCCGTGCGCGCCAAGACCCTCTCGATCGATGCCGCGCTGCTGTCCACCGACGGCCTGCACGTCGAGGACCTGCTGGCGCTGATGCGCCGCGGCATCCCGGTGCTCGTGGAGCCGCCGGTGGGCTTCTCCGCGGAGGAGGTCGAGCAGGTCGCCTCGTTCGAGCGGATGACCGGGCGTCGCATGCTCATGCTGGCCTACCCGCAGCAGTACGACGATTCCGTCACCCGCATGTCCGAGCACATCGCCACGAAGGATCTGCGGATGGTGGACCACGAGGTGCTGATGCCGGCCAGCCAGCCCCTCTACGGCGGCGCTCACGTCACCACCTCCTCCTACGACCTGCCCACCGAGGTGCGCTCGAGGCGGCGCAAGGCCCTCCAGGCCGCGGTCGAGGCGGGCACCGGCCCCGGCGCCACCCAGCGGGATCGTGACCTCTACGTGAAGGGGCTGCTGACCGGGGTCGCCCACCAGCTGTCCGTCCTCGAGGCCGCCTATGGTCCGATCGCCCGCGTGGTCGCGGTGAGGCACTGGCCCAAGGGCGTCATCCCGGGCTCGATCGAGCTGCTCGGCGAGCTGGAGGGCGGGGCCCAGGTGCGCCTGGTGTGGCACTATCTGCCGTTCGCTCCGGAGTACTCCGAGAGCCTGCAGGTGCTCTCTGCGCGCCGCCGCATGCGGGTGGAGCTGCCCGCTCCCGCGCATGCAGATCTGCGCTCGACCGTCTCTCTGCGCGAGAAGAAGTCGGGCGTGGTCCAGGAGCTGACGACCACGGCGCCCAAGGGTGCGGTGGAGCTGATGTGGGAGGCTTTCCACGCCTTCGTCGAGAAGGGCAAGCAGCCGATCTCGGGCGCCGTCGAAGCGCAGGCCCAGGTGGTGCTGCTGCGCGAGGTGCTCGCCAGCATCGTCGCGGCCGACGGTCGCGACCTCGAGGTCGACCCGAAAGCCGAGAAGGCCGAGGAGTCTGAACAGGCTGAGGAGACTGAGCAGGCTGAGGAGGCCGAGAAGGCTGAGAACGCCGAGGCAGCCGCAGAGGGCGCCGACCAGGAGGCCGCAGCCGCCGCGGAGGTGAGCTCGGATCCCGAGATGCTGGTCCAGCTCGACCGGTCGGCGAGCACCGAGGTCGACGGCGAGCCTGCAGAGGGGACCCCGGAAAGCGGGAGCGCCGCGCCGGCCAGAACGCCCGCCCCCGACGAGCTCCTTGCCGACGAGCCTCCCGCTGACGAGCCCCTTGCCGACGCGCCCCCGGTCGACGCAGACGCTTCCGTGCAGGACTCCGCCGCGGAGCGCCCCCGGGACTGAGCTGCGGCGGTCCCATCGCCTGCACGACCCCCGCCGCCTGTACGACCCCCGCCGCCCCGCTGGGCGGCGGGGGTCTCGCATTCCCGGGACATCCCGGGCCGGCCTCATCCTGCCGTCGGGGTGGTTGGTCGGGTGGTGGCGTGTGGGCGATCTCTGCGGAGATATGGGCGTAGTCCTCGCGCTGGCGCCTGTTCCCGACCAGACGTGTCCCAGGGGCGGGCCGGTACATCCCGGGCCGGGCTCGAGGACACGCCGAACCGATCGCCGGTACATCCCGAGCCGGGCTCGAGGACACGCCGAACCGATCGCCGGGACACGCCGAGCCGGGCACGGAGACACGCCGAACAGATCACCGGGACACGCCGGGGAGGTACCTCACTCCCGGACTTTCTCGGGGCTCGGGGACGCGGTCTCATCCACCGCCGGGGAGGACTGTCGGACCCCTCATCCACACTCGACTGTGCACACATCCTCGTCTTTCGTGCGTGGCTCCGCGCTCCGTCCCCATCTCTGCAGAGCTGTCCACAACCCATCAACAGCCCGTTGTGGATGACAGTGTTGTAGTTCAGTACATCTTGTGGTCGTCGCGCCGAGTCACCACTAGGTGTAGTGTTGACGCAGTCGCACCGCACCGGGTCTCCCGGGAACCGGGCGGCGCACCGGGACCCACCGCTGCGCCCATGGTCCGAGGCTCCGGAGCGCGGCGGCACGGTCCACAGGACCCCCTCGGACAACCCGTGACAGCTCCAGTCCTCGCGCTTCGGCGCGGCGCTCGTGAAAGGCATCCCCCTTGGACATCACCGTGTACTCGAAGCCCCTCTGCGTGCAGTGCGATGCGACCAAGCGCGCCCTGAACAAGGCGGGCGTCGCCTACGACGTCGTCGACATCACCGAGGACGCCGACGCCCTCGCGAAGGTGAAGTCGCTGGGCTACGTCCAGGCGCCGGTCGTGATCACCTCGCAGGACCACTGGTCCGGCTTCCGTCCGGACAAGATCAAGGCGATCGCGGGCGTCGGCGCGCAGCGCCAGGCCACTGCCATCTGATCGGCCCCGGGGGCGTTGGCGTGGCGAACCTCGTCTACTTCTCCTCGGTGTCCGGCAATACCAAGCGCTTCGTCGAGAAGCTCGGGATGCCGGCTCGCCGAATCCCTCTCTACCCGAAGGATGAGCCCCTCGTCGTCGATGAGGATTTCGTCCTGCTGACTCCGACCTATGGCGGGGGCAACGGCCGCGGTGCCGTCCCCAAGCAGGTCATCAAGTTCCTCAACGACGAACGCAATCGGAAGCACATCCGCGGCGTGATCGGTGCGGGGAACACCAACTTCGGGGAGGCCTACTGCTTGGCCGGCGACATCATCGCCCGCAAGTGCGAGGTCCCCCATATGTACAAGTTCGAACTGTTCGGCACTCCGCGCGATGTGACGCGGGTCCACGACGGATTGGAAGAGTTTTGGCGACACTGACCGAGATGCCCCCGGTCGAGCACAACAGGCGGCTCGACTACCACGCGCTGAACGCGATGCTGAACCTGTACGGACCGGACGGGAAGATCCAGTTCGACAAGGATCGCGAGGCGGCACGGGAGTACTTCCTGCAGCACGTGAACCCCAACACGGTGTTCTTCCACTCGCTGCGCGAGAAGATGGACTACCTGGTCGAGAACAAGTACTACGAGCCGCAGGTGCTCGAGCAGTACGACTTCTCGTTCATCGAGTCCCTCTCCGAGCAGGCCTATGCGAAGAAGTTCCGCTTCCCGACGTTCCTGGGCGCCTTCAAGTACTACACCTCGTACACCCTGAAGACGTTCGACGGCGAGCGGTACCTCGAGCGCTTCGAGGATCGCGTGGTCATGGTCGCTCTGGCGCTCGCGCGCGGCGACGAGCTGCTGGCCCGGAACCTGGTCGACGAGATCCTCGACGGCCGCTTCCAGCCGGCCACCCCCACCTTCCTCAACGCCGGCAAGGCGCAGCGCGGCGAGCTCGTCTCCTGCTTCCTGCTGCGCGTCGAGGACAACATGGAGTCCATCGGCCGCTCGATCAACTCCGCGCTGCAGCTGTCCAAGCGCGGCGGCGGCGTGGCCCTGCTGCTGTCGAACCTGCGCGAGTACGGTGCGCCGATCAAGCACATCGAGAACCAGTCCAGCGGTGTCATCCCCGTGATGAAGCTGCTTGAGGACTCCTTCTCCTACGCCAACCAGCTCGGGGCTCGTCAGGGCGCCGGTGCGGTGTACCTCAACGCCCACCACCCGGACATCCTGCGGTTCCTCGACACCAAGCGCGAGAACGCTGACGAGAAGATCCGCATTAAAACCCTCTCGCTCGGTGTCGTCGTGCCTGACATCACGTTTGAACTCGCCAAAAAGGGCGAAGACATGTATCTCTTCTCGCCCTACGACGTTGAACGCGTCTACGGGGTGCCGTTCGGTGACATTTCAGTCAGCGAAAAGTACTACGAGATGGTCAACGACTCACGCATCAAAAAGCGGAAGATCAACGCGCGTCAGTTCTTCCAAACGATCGCAGAGATCCAGTTCGA
>JAAZLF010000211.1 GCA_012799425.1 Actinomycetales bacterium
CCGACGACTCCCGCGTCGGCGCCCGGTGCGTGATCAGCGCCTCCGCTGCAGCCAGAGGGCTCTGTCGGCGGCCACCTGCTCCTCGCTGCCCGCCTCGACGGGCATCGAGCGCAGCAGCACCTCGTACTCCGCCCCGCCGGTGACCTCGGCCAGCGCGACCGGGGCAGCGGTGGTGTTGACGACCACCCGGATCTCGCCGCGGTCCATGATCAGAACCCCCTGCGGAGCCGCCTCCTCGAAGCGCACGCCATGGGTCTCGCCCTGCACGCCCAGGCGCAGCTCCCGGCGCAGGCGCAGCGCCTCGCGGTACATCTCCAGGACCGAGCCGTCCACGCCCTGCTGCTGGTCGACCGCGAGAGGACCGAACTCCTCCGGCTGCGGCAGCCAGCTCTGCCCGGTGGGGGAGAAGCCGAACGCCGGAGCGTCCTGCACCCAGGGAATCGGCACCCGGCAGCCGTCGCGGCCGGGCACGCCGGCCCGCAGATGGGAGGGGTCCTCGCGCAGCTCGTCGGGGATGTCGCTGACCTCGGGCAGGCCCAGCTCCTCGCCCTGGTAGAGGTAGGCGGAGCCGGGCAGGGAGAGCATCAGCAGGGTCGCGGCGCGGGCGCGGCGCAGGCCGAGCTCCGCATCGGGGATCTCGTCGCGGCGCAGCCCCTCGCCGAACTCGTAGTCCGGGGCGAAGCCGTAGCGGCTCGCATGCCGGATCACGTCGTGGTTCGAGAGCACCCAGGTGGTGGGGGAGCCCACCGCATCGGCCAGCGCGAGCGGCTTCTCGATCGCCGCGCGCATCGTCTCCACCCCCCAGCGGGCCTGGAGGAAGCCGAAGTTGAAGGACTGGTGCGCCTTCTCGTCGCCGATGTACAGCGGCAGGCGGTGCTCGGGGATCCAGGCCTCGAGCACCATCATGCGGTCGCCCTCGTAGGAGTCGAGGATCGGGCGCCACTCGCGATAGATGTCCAGCACGCCGTCGTTGTCGAAGTAGATCGGCACCTCGCCTTCGGGGATGTCGATCAGCCCGGCGGAGTTGACCGTCGCATCCGGCAGTCCCTCGGGCTTGATCATGCCGTGGGCGACGTCCACGCGGAAGCCGTCGGCGCCGCGATCCAGCCAGAAGCGCAGCACGTCCTGGAACAGCTCGTGCACCCGCGGGTTCTCCCAGTTCCAGTCCGGCTGGCTGGTGTCGAAGATGTGCAGGTACCACTGGCCGGGCGTGCCGTCGGCCTCGGTAATGCGGGTCCAGGCCTGGCCGTGGAAGATCGAGGTCCAGTTGTTCGGCGGCAGCTCGCCGTGCTCCCCCCGGCCCTCGGCGAACACGTACATGTCCCGCTCCGGGGAGCCGGGGCCGGCCGCGAGGGCCTGCTGGAACAGCTCGTGCTGATCGGAGGAGTGGTTGGGGACGATGTCCACGATGACCTTCAGCCTCAGCTCATGGGCGCGGCCGATCATCTCGTCGGCGTCCGACAGCGCACCGAAGCGGGGGTCGACGTCGGTGTAGTCGGCCACGTCGTAGCCGCCGTCCTTCTGCGGAGAGGTGTAGAAGGGCGAGAGCCAGATCGCGTCGACGCCGAGGTCGCGCAGGTA
>JAAZLF010000212.1 GCA_012799425.1 Actinomycetales bacterium
AGCCGCCCGGCGATCTCGATCGCGGTGCGCGGGGTGAGGCCGTCGATGGGGGTCTGAGCCTGCGGCTGCAGCGCCACGTGCCGGCGGGCTGCGGCCGGATGCCGTACGGCATCGGTGGGGCCGAGCATGATCTGCCCGGCATCGGGCTTCAGGAGGCCCACCACCTGCGACACGAGCGTGCTCTTGCCGGCGCCGTTGTGGCCCAGCAGCCCCACGATCTCGCCGGCGCCCACGCGCAGGGAGATGTCGTCGTTGGCCAGCACCGCTCCGTAGCGGCGGGTGAGGGCGGTGATGCGCAGGACGTCGGGGGACATGTCAGCTCCTCGGGCGGATTCACATACCGTGAGTTTCTAGAAACCGACGGTATGTGGATGCCAGCGGTACGTCAAGGGGTGGCGACCTATGCTCGGGGGATGACGCAGCTCCCCGACCCCCTGTCGCGACGGGACCGGCAGCAGCAGACCCGCGAAGCGCTGATCTTCGCGGCACGGGCCGTGTTCTCGGCGGAGGGCTACCACGCGGCGACCCTCGAACGGATCGCCAGGGAGGCGGGCTTCTCCAAAGGTGCCGTCTACTCGAACTTTGCGGCGAAATCCGATCTCTTCCTGGCCACGCTCGACAAGAACATGGAAACGGCCGATGCGGACTTCCAGGACCCCTTCCAGCGGCAGGCCGGACCGGCCTCCACCGGGCAGGACGCCGTCGCCCGGGAGGGTGCGCCGCACGAGGCCGCACAGGGATTCGCTCTGGCCACACTGGAGTTCATCGCCGCCGCCGCACGGGACGAGGTGCTCGCCCCGCAGCTCCATCAGCGCCTGGCCGCACTCCTGGACAGGTACGACCAGATCGCCCGCGGCGCCGGAGTGCAGGACGAGCACCTGACGACGAGCCAGGTCGGGATGCTCCTGGCCGCGCTGGATCAGGGGGCCGGACTGCTCCTGCTGTCCGGGAACGTCACGCCGGGCCCGGAGACCTTCACCGAGGGGATGCGGCGGCTGCTGGACCCGGCGCGAGCCGTCGCGGAGGCCGCCGGCGAGCCCTGACGCGGCAGGGGGCGGTCAGCGCCAGTTGCCCTGGGCGCGGCCCATGACCCGCTTCAGCGCGGGCAGGACGTCGGCCAGGAAGATGCCCGCGATGATCACGCCGGCGAGCATGAACAGCATCGAGCTGCCCCCACCGATCGGATAGGGGAGCGAGAGGAAGCCAAGCAGCACGGAGACACCGGTCAGTCCGCACCAGAACAGCTTGGAGCGCTTGTCCGCGGCCACATAGGCATCCGGACGGAAGCGCAGGGCGTTGACGAGGGCCCAGATCTCGATGGCCAGCAGGACCACGGCGAGCACGAGGAAGATCCACATCTGGATGAGGGCGATCATCGCGCCAGGATACGGCGAGAGCCTGGGCGGATCCCGGACCTCGGCCGGTACACGCCCGCGCGGAGGCTCACCGCCGTCGGTCGGGATCCGAGCGGTCGGTGATCAGCAGCTCGAGCGCCTCGGTGGTGGCCGGCGGCTCCAGCGCCCGCATCTCCACGGTCATCGGCCGGGGCCCGATCGCATCACCATCGGCCGCGACGACCAGGCTGGGCAGGAACTGCTTGGCGTCCGCAGCGCTCAGCCCGGTGGCCTGCAGCAGGTCGATCGCCAGGGAACGCAGCTGGATCGTGAGGGTCACGCCCTCGAAATGGCCGGCGCGACCGGGGCGCATCCCCTCGTCGTTGCGCAGCAGCATCTCCGGCGAGAGGTAGGAGCTGAACAGGCGCAGCTTGCGACGGGCCTCCGTGAAGTCGACGTCCTCGTGGGCGACGGCGGCCCCGAGCTCCTGGACCGCGTCGCGGGCCGCCAGCAGGGCGTCGGCCAGTCGCGAATGGGCATCCCCACGGACGGCCTCCAGGAACTCGACCTCGCGCCGTGCGATCACGCGCATGTTCCGCATCGCCCGGTCGGAGCCCACCAGCAGGTGCTCGAGCCGGTCCACATCGTCGGCATGACGCAGGCCGGAGGGGGAGAAGGTGGCCATCTCGTTCGCGACGTCGTTGGCCAGCTCCCATTCATCGGTGAACTTCTGGGAGACCTCGCGGAGGTTCTTCAGCGCGGCCTTCGCCACGCCCCGGTCGCCGCTGCGGGCGGACAGCGCCAGGCTCACCAGCGTGTCCTCCAGCTCCCGGTAGAACGAGATGGCGGCCCGCGACTGCAGGCGCCGCGGATCCCCGGACAGCAGCAGGTGGATGATGATCGCGACCACCACGCCGGTCACGGCGTCGAGCGCCCTGCCGCCCGGCGTCATCCCGGGAGTGATGGGCATGATCATGACCAGCAGCGACTGGATGGCGACCTGGAAGCCGAAGAGGTTGCTGGAGTCGATGAAGCGCGCCAGCATCCCGGCACCGAACACCACCACCAGGATCTGCCAGGTCCCCGAGCCGAGCGTGCCGCGCGCGAGCTCGCCCAGCAGCACGCCGAGCATCACCCCGCAGGACATCTCCACGATCTTGCGCATCTTCTTCTCGATGCCGAAGCCGATGATGATGAACGCGACGATCGAGGAGAAGAACGGATGCTCGTGGTCCCAGAGGAATCCGCTGACCAGATAGGCGAGGGCTGCGGCGATCGACGCGCGGATGACTGTGAGCACATCGCCGCGACCGCGCGAGACGCCCTGGACGAACCAGTCCCGCACCGTGCTGCGGGCGCGGTCGAGCAGCGGCAGTGGAGCGGTGACGGTGGGGACGGAGCCGGAGGTGGGTGGAGGTGTGGACTTCATGCCGGCACCGGATCCTTCAGTCGCATCTGCAGCAGCTCCTCGAGCCGGAAGGTGTCGCCGTCGCGGGCGCCCCGGCCCACCACCAGCGGTGCCCAGCCCGGCTCCGGCGCCGCGCCGCGCAGGCGGGCGCGCAGGCCGCCGTCGACCCGCATCACGTAGTAGCGCCCCTCCGCGTCGACGGCGAGGCTGCGATCCTGCTTGAGGTACCAGCCCTCGAGCCCGGTGCGCACAGTGCCACCGCCCTGGAAAGGGCGGGCGCGCAGCGCCACCGGGGCGATGCCGGCCGCGCGGAAACGCTCCACGGCCTCGCGGATCATCGAGGTGGCCTTCTCGTGCTCCTCGAGCCGGGCGGCGCGGAGTGCCTGCTCCTTCACCTCGACCGCCTCCCGGCGATGTCGGATCCACTCCTGCTGATCGCCTTCAGGTCTCATGCCTGCCATTGTTCCAGGCGAGCGGGCGTTGCACAGGGGCTGTGCGTAGGAGGGCGGTGGCGGATCCGTGACGAGGTCGTGGAGACAGGCGTCTCAGAGCTTCGCGGTGACCGGGCGCTCCCCGTGGTCCCGCGGCAGCACGATCGGCTCCTGCGAGGCGTCGAGCCACACCGTGACGGTCTCGCCGTCGGACTCGCCCGCCGGCACCTGCACCACCAGGCCCGCGTCGAGCGGGACGGCGCGGCGCACCACGGCCAGCGCGATCGGACCCAGGTCGGCGTGCAGGGCCGCGGAGGTCACGGAGCCGACGACCTTGCCGTCGGAGGCGCCGAGACGGACCTCGCCGCCGGCGGCGGCCGGCAGGTCCTGGGAGCCGTCGAGGTGGAGCATCACCAGGCGCCGCGGAGGCTGGCCCAGGTTCAGGACCTTCGCGACCGTCTCCTGGCCCCGGTAGCAGCCCTTGGTGGTGTGCACGGTGGTGCGCAGCAGGTCGAGCTCGTGGGGGATGGTGCGATCGTCGACCTCGCGCGCCCAGCGGGCGCGGTGATCGGCGATCCGCAGCGCCTCCCAGGCGTCCATTCCCGCCAGGTGCTGCGGCTGCCAGGGCAGCTGCTCCAGCGGCGCTCCCTCGAGGACCGTCAGGACGGCGCCGACGGGATCGTCCGGGTCGGGGCCGTAGGCCACGCCGCCGGGGGCGAGCTGCGGCCACGGCTCGGACCAGACGGCCACGGGCGCGGGCAGGCCGAGCCCGTCGAGCACCTCCGTCGCAGGGGACAGCGCGCCCAGGACGCGGAGATCGTCGCGGTCGGTCAGCTCGACCCGGGCCGCGAAGCGCATCATCTCGAGGTACGTGCGCAGCCCGGCGCGGGCGCCGGGGTCCATCACCAGCAGCAGGGCATCCTCGTCGACCACCACGGCGGAGGCCATGTGCTCGACCCGGCCCTGCGGGGACAGCACGGCGAGCGAGGCGGAGGAGCCGACGGGCGTTCCCGTCAGCTGCTGGGTGGTGACGGTGGTCATCCAGCTGCGGGCATCCGCGCCGCGGACCTCGAGCAGCTCGAGATGGCCCAGGTCCACCACGGCGGTGCCGTCGAGGAGGTGACGCTGCTCCCGCAGGGGCGCGCCGTAATGGGCGGGGACCGCCGCGTCAGGACCATCCCCGAGCACGGCACCCGTGCCGAGGAGGGGGCGGACATCACGGACGGGGTCAGACACGGTGCAGCTCCAAGGACAGGTAGGGGGTCATCTCGGTCTCGCCCGGGGCTCCCTCGGGCACGGGGAGGCGATGCTCCCACAGCCACATCAGGCGACCGGTGACGTAACCGAACATGCGGGTCTGCGTGACCTCGCCGCTCGGAGTGCCGAGGGCGAGCTGGACCCGCGGGCCGCGCACCTCGCCGGCCCAGTGCTCCGGGTCCTCGCCGCGCCGCTCGAGACGGGCGTCGAGCCG
>JAAZLF010000213.1 GCA_012799425.1 Actinomycetales bacterium
ATGCGCGCGCGTGGAGTTACGACGTTGCGACACCCCTTGACCTGGGTCGATGCGGAGACAGAGGATGACGGTCACCGCATCTCGACGAGGAGACACCTTGCCCGCCCGATCACTGCACTGCGTCCGCCCGACTCCCGCTCTGCCGCGCTCCCCTCGGGGCTCCGCTCTGCGACCACTGGACCTGTCCCAGGTCACGCTGCATCCTCATGGGGCCCTCGGCGCCTGGCAGGAGCTGAACGCCTCCGCCACGATCCCGCACTGCATCGCCCAGCTGGAGACCTCCGGGGCGATCGACAACTTCCGGCGGCTGGTGGGCGAATCCGGAGCGGAGCACCGCGGGTTCGTGTTCGCAGATTCAGATCTGTACAAGGTGATCGAAGCCGTCGCCTGGGAGATCGGCCGCTCCGGCACCACCGTGCACGACGACTGGCTCGATGAGATGATCGCACTGATCGCGCGCTCCCAGGAGCCCAGCGGCTACCTGCATACCTGGGTTCAGGGCGTCCATCCGGAGAAGAAGTTCGCCGAGCTGCACTGGACCCACGAGATGTACGTGCTGGGCCATTGGCTGCAGGCCGGGATCGCCCTGGCCCGCACCACCGGGCGCTCGGACCTCCTCGATCTCGCAGTGCGCTTCGTGGACCTCGTGGACCGTCGCTTCGGCCCGGGCCGGGAGGCCGGCATCCCCGGCCATCCGGAGATCGAGACGGCGCTGGTGGAGCTGTTCCGTCACAGCGGCGAGCAGCGGCACCTCGACCTGGCACAGCACCTCGTGGACCAGCGCGGCCGTGACATCCTCCCCGGCGGAGGCTTCGGAGCGCACTACTTCCAGGATCACCTGCCGGTGCGGGAGGCGACGGATCCTACCGGCCACGCGGTGCGCCAGCTCTACCTCAACGCAGGGGTCACCGACCTGTTCCTCGAGACAGGCGAGAAGGCGCTCGGCGACGTCATGCATGAACAGTGGGAGCGCGTCCACACCCGCAAGATGTACCTCTCGGGAGCATTCGGCTCGCGCCACCGCGACGAATCCTTCGGCAACGACCACGAGCTGCCCTCCGACCGCGCCTACGCCGAGACCTGTGCGACGATCGCAGACCTGCACTGGACCTGGCGGATGATGCTGGCGGAGGACGACCCCCGCCACGCGGACGTCATCGAACGCGAGATCCACAACGCGCTGGCCGCCTCGGTCGACGCCACCGGCACCCGCTTCTTCTACTCCAACCCCCTGCAGCGCCGACCCGATCGCTTCGACGAGGAGAACTCTCCCGCCGAGCGCCAGGAGTGGTACTCCTGCGCCTGCTGCCCGCCGAACATCGCCCGCACCATCGCTCAGCTCGGCGCGTACGTCGCCGGATACCGACAGGATGCGCAGAGCACGAGCCTCGAGCTGCTCCAGCTGGCCGACGCCTCGATCACCCTGCCCGCTGAGGTGGGCAGCGGCACCATCCATGTGGAGACCGACTACCCGGACTCCGGAACCGTCCGCCTGCGCGCCGAGTCGCTGCGTACGGCCGAGCACGCCAGGCTCGGGGTGCGCATCCCCGGGTGGGTGCGCAGCGGCACGTTCGCAGCGGCTGCCGGCTCGGAGCGGCCGCTGAGCGCAGATGAGCTGAGTGCACGGCGTCTCGAACTGCCGCTCGAGGAGGTCGACGCCGCGGTTCTCGTGCTGGACATGCCGCCGCGTTGGACGACCTCGCACCCCCGCGTGGATGCGACGCGTGGCTGCGTGGCCCTCGAGCGGGGTCCGCTCGTCCACTGCCTCGAGCAGGTGGACATGCCCCAGGGCGTCGAGGTGGATGACCTGATCGTGCCGGCCGACGCCACGGCGTGCGCGAAGGAGGACGGCTCCCTCGAGCTGACCGTGCTGCACCGCCCTTCCGGCGGTGATCTCTACCGCAGCGCGCTGGAGGAGCACGCCCCCGACTCCGCCGCCCCTACGAAGGTCACCGTGAGCTCCCCGCGCTTCGCACGCTGGGGGAACCGGGGGCCCGGAGCGATGCGGATCTGGCTTCCCCGCGAACGGTGAGCGCGGGGCGCCGGGCGCCAGGGACGGGCTCAGCCTTCGAGCCAGCGAGGCTCGACGAGGGTGGTGCGCGGCCCGGCACCGTCGACCTGCAGCAGCCGCACGAGCTCACGGACCGCGAGCGCGCTGATCTCCCCGCGTCGCGGATCGATCTGCGGCACTGACGCCAGCAGCGGGCTGACATCGGCCACCGCCTCGCCGCCGAGGGCGATCAACCGCCGTGCATCGTCGCTCAACGCGCCGGTGGCGGCCATCGCGAACAGCACCTGCCGCACGCCGGTGATGCCGAACAGCGCGGTGCGCCGCGGCGGGCCCGACCCGCGCGCAGCGCGGGCCGGGACGTCGGCGAACGCCCCCGCGTCCAGCACGACCTCGAGGCCGGCCTCCTCGGCCGAGTCCTCGACCCCTGCCAGGAGCCGGGACACGTCATTGCGGGACCGCTTCCGTCCCGGGGAGCCGAACAGCAGCAGACGATCGCAGTCCTCCTCGACGGCCCTGTCCACGACCATCCGCCCGAGCATCTCGAAGTCGAGATCCACCACGGAGCCCTGAGGGAACTGCTCCGGCTTGCCGATCGTGACGAACGGAAGGCCGGACTCGATCACCGGGGCGACACGCTCGTCGAACCGCTCCAGCTCCATCAGCAGCAGTCCCTCGCACACCCCCGTGCGCACCACCCTGCGGATGCCCTCGGCCCCCTCCTGCGCCGTGACCAGCAGGATGTCGTAACCGTGGCGGCGGGCCTCGCGCGCGATGGCCCCGATGAACATCATCAGCACCCCGTCATCCGCCTCGGCCCCGGCCTCAGGGACCATCAGGCCGATCACCCCGCTGCGGCGGGAGCGCAGGGTGCGGGCCCCGGAGTTCGGGTGGTAGCCGAGCTGGGCGATCGCCTCCTCGACCCGCTGGCGGGTCTGCTCGGAGATCGGACGCGAACCGGTCAGCACATAGCTCACGGTCGACTGGGAGACGCCGGCCAGGCGGGCGACGTCCTGGCTCGTGGGAGCTCTCTTCCGCATCACCACCCGGGCCCCCTTCGCCTGTCGCTCACACGACGCTCAATCCCGCCACGCCAGTCTTCCACGTCTGCAGCGCCGAGCTGCGCCCATCGGCGGCATCCAGCGTCCTCGCCTCGGCGAGCGCCTCGTCGAGCAGATCGGCCAGCCGGACCTGCCGCCCGGTGTCCGCAGAACGGACCGCGGCCTCCACGATCGCCTGGGTCCACACGTTCGCGTGCACCTCGGAGTCCGGCACAGCTCCTCCGCGCAGTGCGGCGCAGAACCGTGCCAGGGAGTCATCCAGCTCCCACAGCGCGCCCGCAGGGGGCTCCTCGCCGGCGATCGGCCCGGATTCCGCGCACGCCGTCGGCGGTGTCTCGCCGTCCCAGTGCACGCTTCCCAGCTCGCAGCTGATCAGCCAATCACCGTTCCAGCTGGTCTCCGCGCCCGGCGCCGCCCAGGATCCCGAGAACGTGTGCACCGCGCCGCTGCCGTAGGTGATCGTCACGGTCGCGGCGGCGTGCCCCGCGTACCAGCTCCATGTCGGGTTGTACGAGCTCGCGGTGACGGCGACGGGATCGCCGTCGACCAGCACGCGACCGGCGTCGAAGGCGTGGATGGCCATGTCGGTCAGCAGGGGATGGGCCATCTCCTCCCGGAACCCGCCGAATCGGGGCGCCTTGTAGAACCGCGTATCCACGATCCCGGCCCCGCCGAGACGGTCCACGAGCCGACGTGCCTCGCGGAGGTGGGGATTGTTGCGGCGGGACTGGGAGACCATGAACAGCGCGCCGGTGGACTCCGCATGACCTGCGAGGGAGACGGCCTCGGCCAGGGTCGCCGCGCACGGCTTCTCACCGAGCACCGGATAGCCGGCGTGGAGCGCATCGGCGGTCACCGCATGGTGCGCAGCGGGGATGGTGACGTCGATGACCGCTTCGGCCGCGGACAGCCTCGCCACCTCCAGCGCGTCGGTCCCGGTGCGCACGCAGGAGCGCTGCTGCTCCGGGACGGTCTGCGCCACCGCGCGCTCGGCGGCTCCCTCCACGACGTCGGCCACGCCGACCAGGCGTGCCGCATCGCTGCGCAGGATCGTGCTGATCCAGGCCCTGCCCATACCTCCTGCGCCGATGACGACCACAGGGACCTGAGCGCTCGTCAGTGCGCTCATGCCTCCTTCCCCGCTGCCGCCGCGTCGCCCACGCCCTGCCCGGTCGCGCCGGTGACGAACCATTCGCTCTCGTAGCGGTCCAGGAACGGCACCTCGCGGTCGGCGACCGCGGGCCGTGCCCACTGCACTGCGTTGGCGATCACACGCCTCACGTCCCGGTGCTGGTAGACGGGGTAGTCCTGGTCCCCGGGGCTGAAGTAGAAGATCTTGCCCTTGCCCCGTCGGAAGGTGCAGCCGGAGCGGAAGATCTCTCCCCCGCTGAAGGAGGAGACGAAGACCAGCTCATCCGGCACCGGGATGTCGAAGTGCTCCCCGTACATCTCCTGCTCGTCGATGATGATCGGATGCGGCACGCCCTCGGCGATCGGGTGCGAGGGGTTCACCGTCCAGACCAGTTCGCGATCGGCCTCGTTGCGCCAGCGCAGCGTGCAGGTGGTGCCCATGAGGCGGGTGAACGGCTTGGACCAGTGCCCCGAATGCAGGACCACCAGTCCCATGCCGGCCAGCACGTGCCTCTGGACCCGCTCGGCGATCTCGTCGGAGACCTCGTCGTGGGCCATGTGCCCCCACCAGGTGAGGACGTCCGTCCGGGCGAGGACCTCCTCGCTGAGTCCGTGCTCGGGATCATCCAGCAGGGCGAAGCGGGTGGCGACGGACTCCGCGAGGTTCTCGACGATGCCATCGCGGATCGCGGCGTGCATGCCGTCGGGGTAGAGCTCGCGCACGCGCTGGTCGCGCTGCTCATGGCGGTTCTCGCCCCAGACGGTGACGCGCAGGGGCGCGGCGGGGGTGGTGTTCATGCGGTGGTGCCTTTCAGATTCTCGGGCGGTACGGGTCACGTGACAGCTCCGCCGGCGGCTGCGGCGGCTCGCACCGCAGTAATCGATACGTATCGATAGCGCTCGAACTGTGCGCCTCTGGCGAACGCGGGTGCCGTCGCAGCGAGAAGAGACGTCGCTGGCGCAAGCGCACCGCGGCAGTGCGCACAATCATCGCCCGGCTTCAGCGAGGAGCGCAAGACTCCGCCCAGAACCATCGATTCGTATCACCGCCTCCGGTCTCCCCGCATCGCGCGAGGGCCGGTCCGGGCGGGCCGCCTCACACCCGGACGACCGGACGGAGCAGGGGCCACCGGTCAGTGCTAGTTTGCCTGGGTGACCGCCTCGGATCTCCGCTCCAGCTCCCCGCCCCCCTCCCCCACGATCGGCTTCGACCGCGAGAAGTACATCGAGCTGCAGTCGCGCCACATCCAGAGGCGCCGCGAGGAGATCGGCGGGAAGCTCTACCTGGAGATGGGCGGGAAGCTCTTCGACGATCACCATGCCACGCGGGTGCTGCCCGGGTTCACCCCGGACAACAAGATCGCGATGCTCGAGCGGCTGAAGGACGAGCTGGAGATACTGGTCTGCCTGAACGCGAAGGACCTCGAGCGTCAGAAGGTGCGTGCAGACCTGGGGATCTCCTACGAGGACGATCTGCTGCGGCTGATCGACATCTTCCGTGAGCACGGCTTCCTGATGGAGAACGTGGTGCTGACCCAGTTGGAGGACTCCAACCATGTGGCGCACGCGTTCATCGAACGGCTGGAGCGGCTGGGGCTGAACGTCGCCCGGCACACCGTGATCCCCGGGTACCCGCAGGACACTGCACGGATCGTCTCCGAACAGGGGTTCGGTGCGAACGAGTACGTGCGCACCAGCCGGGATCTGATCGTGGTGACCGCGCCGGGCCCGGGTTCGGGGAAGCTCGCCACCTGCCTCTCGCAGATCTACCACGACCATGCCCACGGGGTCAGTGCGGGGTACGCGAAGTTCGAGACCTTCCCGATCTGGAACCTCCCGCTCTCGCATCCGGTGAACCTCGCCTACGAGTCGGCGACGGCTGATCTGGACGATCTGAACCTCATCGACCCCTTCCATCTGGCCGCCTATGGCGAGCAGGTGACCAGCTACAACCGCGACGTCGAGGTGTTCCCGCTGCTGCGCACGCTGCTGGAGCGGCTCACGGGCGCCTCTCCGTACGCCTCCCCCACCGACATGGGCGTGAACATGGTGGGCGACTGCATCATCGACGATCAGGTGTGCCGTGACGCCTCGAAGCAGGAGATCATCCGCCGCTACTACAAGGCACTGATGTCCGAGCGGATCGGGGACGAGGACGATGTCGTCTCGCAGCGGATCGGGATGATCATGTCCCGGGCGGGATGCTCGCTGAGCGACCGGGCCGTGGTGGAGCCGGCGCTCGCGGTCGAGGCCCGCACCGGGGAGCCGGGGGCAGCGATCGAGCTGGCCGACGGCACGCTGATCACCGGCAAGACGTCACCGCTGCTGGGCTGCTCGGCCGCGATGCTGCTGAACGCCCTCAAGCACCTGGCCGGTCTCGAGGATGCGGTGCAGCTGCTCTCCCCCTCGTCGATCGAGCCGATCCAGACTCTGAAGACGGAGCACCTGGGCTCCCGCAATCCCCGCCTGCACACCGACGAGGTGCTGATCGCCCTCTCCGTCTCCGCGTCGAGCGATGAGAACGCGCGCCGTGCGATCGACCAGCTGCGCAGCCTGGCCGGCTGCGATGTGCACACCACCACGATCCTGGGCACTGTGGACGAGGACATCTTCCGCAACCTCGGGATCTCGGTGACCTCCGAGCCGCGGTTCCTGCGCAAGCAGCTCTACCACAAGCGCTGAGGCCTCATTCCTCCACGGTGCGCAGCACGCGCGCCGGGGATCCGACGACGAGAGCCTTGGCAGGAACGTCCTTGGTGACCACCGAGGCGGCGGCGACGACGGCATCATCACCGATGGTGACCCCGGGAAGGATCGTCACGTTCGCACCGATCCAGACGTTCCGCCCGATGAACACTGGCGCCGGCTGCAGGTCTCCGCGCCGTGAGGGAACGAGGTCGTGGTTGAGGGTGGCGATCATGGTGTTGTGGCCGATGAGGCAGTCGTCGCCGATCTCTATCCCGCCCTGGTCCTGGAAGCGGCAGCCGGCATTGAGGAACACGCGCTTCCCCAGGCGGATGTTCTTGCCGAAATCCGAGGTGA
>JAAZLF010000214.1 GCA_012799425.1 Actinomycetales bacterium
CGCCGCGCGAGCCTGATCCCGCGGCTGGGCGCGCTCGCCGTCTCCGGGGCGCTCGCCCTGGCGATCCTCCCGATCATCATCATCGTGTGGTTCCTGCAGGCCGCCGCGGGGCCGGCGCTGCTGGCCCTGGCCGCAGGCGCCGCGATCTCCGCGCTCTCGATCCGGATCTCCGCGGCGCCGTACGAGGCCTCCGCCTCCGCCTCCGCGATTCTGGTCGGCAGCGACGAGCACGGTCTCGACGCCGACGATCCCGCCAACCTGGGCGGGCCCCACCTGCGCAGTGCGCGCATGTTCCGCCGTGGCGGGGCGCTCAGCGCCGACCTGGTCGCCATGGCCACGGCCGCGGCCGGGGTGGGAGTGCTGCTGGGAGTGCCCGTGCTCGCCGCAGAGGGACTCATCGTGGTGCTCCTGGCGCTCGGCACCGCGCTGCTGGCCGCCGCCGTCACGGCCCTCGTTCCCCACCGCGGCAGGCCCGGCCACGAGCGCGGTGCGCTGCGCCTGGGCGGAGTGATCCCCTCCGTGCTGGGCGGTGCCGGGGCCGTCGCCGCCTCCGCGCTGTGGATCCCCTCGCTCTACAAGGATCTCCGGTTCGAGGACGTGGGCCAGGAGAACTTCACCGATCCCGCGATCACCGGCGGCACCCCGACCCCGCGCGAGCAGCTCGAGGGACAGATCGAGCAGGCGGTGAGCGACATGGGCCAGTGGGTCACCCAGACCGACGAATCCCAGTACGCCAGCACCTTCCTGGACACGCTGACCCTCTACTCGATCACCCCGAACGTCGTGGTCGCCGTCGCCCTCGGCCTGGGCGTCCTGACGGCGCTCGCCGCAGTGGTGCTGCTCGGCGGCACCGGGCATCGTTTCGGCGGCACGGTCCTGCGCGCCGCGCGCACCAGCCGCACCGGCGGAGCGCTCGGCCTCACCGCGGGCCTGGGTTCGACCGCGCTGACGGCCGCGGGCGTGGTGGCCCTGCTGGTGCTGATCGCCACGGTGATCGCGACGCTCTCCGCCGGGGTGCCCGCGCTCGCGCTCGCCCTGCTGAGCCACGCCGGGCTCGGTGCACTGATCGTGGTGGCCGCGCACGCCGGCTCGCTGATGGCCTCGACGCTCGTCGACGGGCCGGAGTCGGAGGCCGGGATGCGCGGCGCCGCCGCGGCGGCGGCCCACGGCCCCCGCGCCGCACTGCTGCTGGCCGGAGCCCTCACCGCGCTGGGCACCCTCGGCCCGATCGTCACGGCCCTCCAGCTGGCGCCGCGTGCGGCGACGGTCTGGGAGGACCGCGCCCTGCACGCGCTCACGCCCACCTCGCTCACCCTGCTGGGCGGCGTCGGCCTCGGCGTGATCACGGTGCTGCTGGTGTCCGCGTCGCTGCTGGACGGGGCGCGCCGGCTCGGTGCGAGCGCCGTGGTGGAGACCCGGGCCTCGCTGCTCGAGGGACGTGCGCGCACAGACCTGGCCGAGCTGCCCGAGATGGTGCGCCGCGCCTGTGTGCCCTCCCTGGTGCTCGCTGTGCTGATTCCCGTCGTGGCCGGGTTCGGGCTCGGCCCCGGCGCGCTGCCAGGTCTGGTGGTCGGG
This sequence comes from Actinomycetales bacterium, assembly GCA_012799425.1. GTDB lineage: Bacteria > Actinomycetota > Actinomycetes > Actinomycetales > Dermabacteraceae > Brachybacterium. The sequence goes on from JAAZLF010000214.1 coordinate 1,576, forward strand.
GTGGTGCTCACCTCCGCCGGCCTCGGGCTGTGGATGCTCGGCTCGGCCTCGACCCTCGAGAACGCCGCCGCCGTGATCGGCTCGGGCCGCTACGGCGGGCGCGGCTCCTGGGGCCATTCCGGTGCTCTCGGCGGCACGGTGCTGACCTCGATCCTGCGCTCCGCGATCGGTGCGGTCGCGCTGCCGCTGCTGCTGACGAGCGCGCTGGTCAGCGCGCTGGCCGTCAGTGCCGTGGTGGGGATGAACACCGACGGCACCAGCCCCTATCTGCGCTGGGGCATCGCCGTGCTCGCCCTGGTCATCGCGCTGGCCTGCTGGGTGATCTCCGCGACGGCCCCCGAGGTGGACCTCGAGGACGACGAGGGCGAGATCGCCCGGCCCCTGTTCTCGCGGCCCGAGGAGAGCACCGACGAAGGCCTGGAGGCGATGGACTGGGAGGCCGACGACGGCGACGTCGAGCAGGTCCCGGTGCCGGTCCGCAAGAGCGCCCGGGCGTCGAAGGGCTCCCGGCGTGCGAAGCGCCGTGCCGAGGCGGAGGACGACGAGCAGGGCCGCTGACCGGCCCTCGCCCGGAGGACGACGAG
>JAAZLF010000215.1 GCA_012799425.1 Actinomycetales bacterium
CACCGTCGGCTCCCCGGCGGTGCGCGCCGTGGGTGCCGTGCTGCTGCGCTTCCTCGTCCGCGGCGCAGATACCGTGCTGGGCGTCTCCCCGGACCTCGCGGACGCCGCACGACGAGCAGGAGCGCGCGATGTGCGCCATGCGATCATCCCCGCCCCTGTCTCCGCCCCAGCACCAGCACCCAGGACCGTGCCGGCTCCGCCCTCGTCCGAGACCGGGCACGCAGGGCTCGACGTGCTCGTGATCGCCCGGCTGGCCCCCCAGAAGGGCCTCCACGACCTGCTCGACGCCGCCGGGATGCTCGATCGGTCCCGCGCCCACCGGATCCGGATCGCCGGGGACGGCCCCCTCCACGACGAGCTCGAGCGACGCATCCTCGAGGAACGACTGCCCGTCGAGCTGCTGGGCAGGCGGCACGACATCCCGGAGCTGCTGACCACCTGCGACCTGGTGGTCTCCGCCGCGCACTGGGAGGGGCAGCCCGTCGCGCTGCAGGAGGCGCTCCGGGCCGGCCGTGCCATCGTGGCCACCGACGCCGGAGGGACCCGCTGGGTCACCGGCGAGGCCGCGCACCTGGTCCCCGTGGGGGACCCCGCCGCGCTCGCCGAGGCGATCGCGGCGCTGCACGATCCCGCCGCCCGTCGCGGCGCGGAGGAGGCCTCGCGCCGGCGAGCGCTCGATCTGCCCACCCCCCAGGACCTCCTGGCCCAGCTGGACGAGGTCCTCGCTCACGGATCCCCCTGATGGTAGGTTGACAGTCCGTGGCAGATACCAGCGCGAGCACCTCCCAGACCGGCACCGGCCCTCTCCCTCGGATCGGGGCGGCCGCAGCGGCCAAGCCCTTCCGCAACCACGGCACCACCAAGCACATCGTCGTCACCGGCGGAGTCGTCTCGAGCCTCGGCAAGGGGCTGACCGCCTCCTCGCTGGGCATGCTGCCGCGCAGCCGCGGCCTGCGCGTGACGATGCAGAAGCTCGACCCGTACCTCAACGTGGACCCGGGCACGATGGATCCCTTCCAGCACGGCGAGGTGTTCATCACCGAGGACGGCGCGGAGACCGATCTGGACATCGGCCACTACGAGCGCTTCCTCGACGAGGACCTCACAGCACAGGCGAACGTCACCACCGGGCAGGTCTACGCAGGCGTGATCGCCAAGGAGCGTCGCGGCGAGTACCTCGGAGACACGGTCCAGGTGATCCCGCACATCACCGATGCGATCAAGGAGTCGATGCGCTCCCAGGCGGGTGAGGACGTCGATGTGATCATCACCGAGATCGGGGGGACCGTCGGCGACATCGAGTCCCAGCCGTTCCTCGAGGCCGCGCGGCAGGTGCGCCAGGACATCGGGCGCGAGAACGTCTTCTTCGTGCACGTCTCGCTGGTGCCCTTCATCGGTCCCTCCCAGGAGCTGAAGACCAAGCCCACCCAGCACTCCGTGGCCGCGCTGAGGGCGATCGGCATCCAGCCCGATGCGATCGTGCTGCGCAGCGACCGGGAGCTGCCCGCCTCGGTGAAGGCGAAGATCTCCTCGACCTGCGACGTCGATCCGGACGCCGTCGTCACCTGTGCGGACGCCCCCTCGATCTACGAGATCCCGCTCGTGCTGCACGGCGAGGGGCTCGATGCCTATGCGATCCGCCGTCTGGACCTGCTCTGCCACGACGTGGACTGGGCGCAGTGGGAGGAGCTGCTGCGCCGGGTGCGCCATCCCGCGTACGAGGTGGAGGTCGCGCTGGTCGGCAAGTACGTCGATCTGCCCGACGCCTACCTCTCGGTCACCGAGGCGCTGCGCGCCGGCGGGTTCCACCACAGCGCAAGGATCCGTCTGCGCTGGGTCGAGGCGGATCTGTGCGCCACCGCGGCCGGGGCCGCGGAGCATCTCAGAGGCGTCGATGCGGTGGTCGTCCCGGGTGGGTTCGGGATCCGCGGGGTCGATGGGAAGGTCGGTGCGCTGCGCCACGCCCGCACCCATCGGCTCCCGGCGCTGGGGCTGTGCCTGGGGATGCAGTCGATGGTCATCGAGTACGCCCGCCACGAGCTCGGTCTGGACACAGCGCATTCGACGGAGTTCGATCCTGCGACCGCCCATCCGGTCATCGCGACCATGGCCGAGCAGGAGCAGATCGTCTCCGGTCAGGGCGATCTGGGAGGCACGATGCGCCTGGGCGCCTACGATCATGTCCTCGCCGAGGGCTCCCTCGCCGCCGCCGTGTACGGGACCACCGAGATCTCCGAACGGCATCGCCATCGGTACGAGGTCAACGGCGCCTACAGCGAGCGGCTCGCCCGCGCCGGCCTGCGCATCTCCGGCACCTCGCGGCTCGAGGACGGCGGCAGCCTGATCGAGTTCGTCGAGCTCGACCCCGCGGTGCACCCGTTCTACCTGGGGACCCAGGCCCATCCCGAGCTCAAGTCCCGACCCACCCGCGCCCACCCGCTGTTCGCCGCGCTGATCGGAGCGGCGGTCGAGCTGCAGAAGGCGACTCGCCTGCTCGAGATCACCCCGGACGCCGAGGGCTCGGAGCAGATCACCGACGTCCCCACCTCCCAGGAGTGAGCAGATGAACCATGACGGCACGGCGACTGACGCCGACGACGCCCCACTGGCGGATCTCCCCGGACGAAGGCCGGTCGTCCAGAGGCGGCTCCTGCACGAGGGCATGGTGTGGGACCTGGTGCGGGACACCGTGGACTTCGCCGCCGGCGTGCGCTTCGACCGCGAGTACGTCTGGCACACCGGAGCGGTGGCCGTGCTCGCCGTCGACGAGCACGACCGAGTGCTGATGATCCGTCAGTACCGCCATCCTGTGGGGCACAGCCTCTGGGAGATCCCCGCAGGCCTGCTCGACCTGGATGGCGAGCCGCCGCACACCGCCGCGGCCCGCGAGCTGGCCGAGGAGACCGGATACGTGCCGGCGCACATGCAGACCCTCGTGGATCTGCGCCCCAGCCCCGGCGGGTTGGACGAGGTGATCCGGGTCTATCTCGCCAGCGGGGTGCGAGCCAGCGAGGAGGAGTTCGAGCGCACCGATGAGGAGGCGGAGCTGCTGCAGCGGTGGGTGCCCCTGGGCGAGGCGGTCTCGGCAGTGCTCGAGGGGCGCCTCACCAACGGCACCACGGTCTCGGCGCTGCTGGCGCTGCAGGCCCTGCGCAGCGGGGGAGCGCAGGCACAGGAGCGGCTGCGCCCGGCCGACGCGCCGTTCATGCGGCGCCCCGGCAGGGACTGAGCCGCCCGGCGGGGAGGGCCTGCGGAGCGCTCAGACCTGCTCGGTGAGCGCGCGGTGGATCACCGGTGCGCACTGCTCGACCTGCCAGGGGCGCGCGCCGAGAGCAGCGAGCTGCTCGCCGAGCTCCGTCTCAGTCGGCGCCTGCTCGTGCTCCCACACCCAGTGGCGCAGCAGCGCCGGCTGCAGCAGGTTCTCCGGCGGCATCTCGAGATCCTCCGCCCGCTCGCCGACGGCGGTGCGCACCAGCTGGTAGCGCTCGGAGACCTCCGGATACTTCTTGGACCAGAGCTTGTGCGGCGGAGGATAGGACCGCTCGTTGCGCTCGGGGAGATGCGCGGCGGGCAGCTCGACCCCGGAACGCGCCGCCTTCCACCACACATCCTTGCGACGCAGCTTCGCGGGCAGGGCACGATCGAAGGCTTCTCGTCCACGAGTGGCCTCCTTCGCGGCGGAGACGATGTCGCGATCCTTGATCACCCGGTGCGGGGAGAGGTCCTCACTGCTGGCGATCTCGTCGCGCCGCAGCCACATCTCGCGCGCCGCGGCGAGCTGCCGGGTCGAGCGCAGGGCTCCCAGCCCGTGCAGCCCCCGCCAGGTCGAGGAACGGGTGGGACCGTGCTCGCGGGTGCGCTCGTGCTCGAACTCCTGGCGAGCCCAGTCCTCCTTGCCCGCCTCCCGCAGGCGCTCGAGGAGGACATCCCTGACCTCTATCAGCACCTCGACGTCGAGCGCGGCATAGCTGAGCCATCCCTCCGGCAGCGGGCGCTTGGACCAGTCGGCGGCGGAGTGCTCCTTGGCCAGCTGGTAGCCGAGCTCGTTGGCGAGCAGGGCCCCGAGCCCGACCTTCGCGCGGCCCAGCAGCCGGGCGGCGAGCTCGGTGTCGAAGAG
>JAAZLF010000216.1 GCA_012799425.1 Actinomycetales bacterium
CGGCCACGTGTTGGTCCTTGCTCTTGTCGTTCATCCGGGGAGTGGGCCTGCGTCGCACCTGGTCGTGCGACTTCTGAAACCCTCGACCTCGAGTTGAGGTTCGGACTTCAGGGCGCTTCTCCTTTCCCTTGACGCTATGGACGCGGGCACCTGCACGCAAACACCACGTGCGCGTGTCGGCCACCGAGGGCGGGCCAGATCACCGTCGCGGTCGATTCTGCGTCAGCGGGTGACCGGGGCGACCGGGGAGGAGACGTCGATGATGGTCCCCGGCTGGCCCAGCAGTGCCTGCGTCACCTCGGCCTTCAGCGCCGCATCGCGCGCATCGCCCCAGACGACCTCCTTGGTCCCGCCGTCCTCGAGGGCGAGCACCAGGGTCACGTCGCTCGAGCTGGAGGCGGTGACCTCCTGGACGGCGCCGCGCAGCGGCTCGGGCATCCCGGCGAGGACATCGGTCATCACCGCGGCCGCCCCTTCGGGATCACCGGAGCCGCCTTCGACGGCGAGGGGCACCAGCGCGGCCCCCTCCCCCGCGGCTGCCGGCAGCTCCTGGCCGTCAGCGCCGATGACCGCCACGGTGCCGTCGGTCCTCGTCAGCTGTGCGATCGGGTCGGTCTCCGTGACGGTGATCTGCACCCCGTCCGGCCAGGCGCGCTCGACCTCGACCGACTCGATGCCCGGCACCTCGGAGACGTCGGCGGCGACGTCCCCTGTGGACAGCAGCAGCACGCTGCCGGTGGCATGCGCGGCGGCGGCCTCGCGGACGTCCTCCGGCTCGACGTATCCGGTGCCCTCGACGGCGACCTGCTGCACCTGGAGCGCAGGCAGGAAGATCGCGGTCACGCACGCGGCCGCCAGCACGAGCACCGTGACAGCGACGCCGGCGATGAACGCGCGCCGACGGCGGCGCCAGGGACGGCCGGCCACCAGCTCGCGGAAGCGCTCGGCGGCCTGCACCACCCTGCCCTCGCCGTGCGGCTCCGCCGAGTCCGCCGGAGCGGAGAGCTCCTGGGAGGGGCGGGCGCGGCCGACGGTCCGCGGACGTCCTGCGGGTGACGAGGAGGGAGAGGACGGAGAGGTGGGAGAGACTGCGGAGCGAGCGGAGGACGCTGAAGGTGCCGGCTCTGCGGACGCTGCGGAAGGCACCGACGTCGCAGAACGGGCCGACGGCCCAGAACGGGCCGACGGCCCAGAGCCCGCCGACGGCCCAGAGCGCGCCGACGGCACCCTGCGGGGCGTCGGGGCGGGGGCCTGTCGTCGCGTGCTCTGCCGCGGCTTGGGCGCGTTGGGACGGCGTGCCATCAGCGGCGGTCCTCGTGCTCGTCCAGGGCCCTCATCAGAGCGGGGGTCATCTCGACGATGTCTCCTGCGCCGAGCATCAGCAGCAGGTCTCCGGGGCGGGCCTCATCGGTGACCGCCTCGGGCAGCTGTGCGTCCTCGCTCAGCGCGGTCACCGAATCCGGGGCCGAGGAGGTGATGGTGCGGGCGTCGACCGAGGGATCGGGATCCTCGCGCGCGGCGTAGACGGGGAGCACCCAGGCCCGGTCCGCGGCGGAGAGCGCGGCGGCGAAGTCCTCGGCGAAGTCGCGGGTGCGGGAGAACAGGTGCGGCTGGAGGGCCGCGAGCACACGACCCGGATGCGGCTGCGCCTGCACGATGCCGCGAGCGGCGGCGATGGCCGCAGCGACCTCTCGGGGGTGGTGGGCGTAGTCGTCGACCACCGTCACGCCCCCGGCGGTCCCGGCGACGTCGAAGCGTCGCGAGGCGCCGGTGAAGCCGCCCAGCCCCTGCGCGAGCCGCTCAGGCTGCGAGGTGCCGGAGGCGACGGCGGCCGCGGCCAGGGCGCCCACGGCGTTGAGCACGTTGTGGTGACCGGTGACCGACAGCGAGACAGCCAGGGGCCCGCCCGGAGTGTCCAGCTCGATCTCGGCCCCGAGCGGACCGCTGTGCTCGGCGCGCAGCCGCCACCTGGCGTCCTCCGCCGTCCCGTGGAGCAGCACATCGCATCCCCGGGCGGCAGCGCGCTCCCCCAGCGCGCGGGCCCCGGGATCGTCCGCGCACACCACCAGGGTGCCGCCCGGGACGATCTGCGCGGCGACCGCGTCGAAGGCGGCGGCGAGGGTCGCGGCATCGCCGTGGAAGTCCAGGTGGTCGGGTTCGAGGTTCGTCACCACGAGCACCCGTGGGGAGAAGGCGAGGAAGGAGCCGTCCGATTCGTCGGCCTCCACCACGGCGAGCTCGTGGTCCGCGCCCGCGACCGCGGGATCAGCGCCGAGGCCCGCGTTGCGACCCAGGTCGGGGACGGCCGCTCCCAGCGCCCAGGCGGGGTCGTGACCGCCGCCGCGCAGCGCGGTCACGGCCATGCCGGTGGTGGTCGTCTTGCCGTGGGTGCCGGCGACGGCCAGCAGGTCGCGCCCGAGGAGGAGTCCGGCCAGGGCCGCCGCGCGGTGGATCACGGGGATGCCGCGCCGACGGGCCTCGAGCACCTCGGGATTGTCCGCCCGCACCGCGGTGGAGACGATCACCAGGTCGAGGGCCTCGTCCAGCAGCGCGGCGTCGAAACCTATGCCGATGCGGGCGCCGGCGTCCCTCAGCGGAGCGATGAACTGGCCGTCCTGGGAGTCCGAGCCGGAGACGGTGAGGCCTGCCTCGAGCGCGAGGCGGGCCACTGCGCTCATCCCGGCGCCGCCGATCCGCACAACGTGCACCGAGCGGACCGTGCGGTCCGTCGGCCAGTCCGGCTGGGTGATGACGCCCCCGGGGCGCAGGATCGTGCGCGGCGCCGGCTGTCCGGCGGGACCGTTCTCGGGGGCGGAAGTCATGAGGTCACCGTAGTCCGCTGAGCGGGAAGCCCGGGTCAGGCGCGGCGTGCGACGCCGGTCACGACGTCGGCCATCACCTCGGCCGCATCCGTGATCCCGAAAGCCCGCGAGGCATCCGCCATGGCCGTCAGCCGCGCGGTGTCCAGCAGCAGCGGGAGCACCTGGGAGCGCAGGTGGGCGGCGTCGAGCTCGGCGTCGGCGACCATCTGTGCGCCGCCGGCGGCGACGACCTCCTGACCGTTGAGCGCCTGCTCGCCATTGCCGATCGGCAGGGGGACCAGCACGGCCGGGAGGCCGATGGCCGTGAGCTCGCAGATGGTCCCCGCCCCGGAGCGGGTCAGTGCGAGGTCCGCGGCGGCGTAGGCGTCCTCCATGGCGCTGACGTACTCCACCACGCGGCAGCCCTCGCGGTCCGGCAGGCCCTCGGCCTTGCCGCGGCCGGTGATGTGCAGGATCTGTGCGCCGGCCTCGAGGAACGTCTCAGCGGCCTCCGCCACCGCCGTGTTCAGCCGCAGCGCCCCCAGGGACCCGCCCGTGGCCAGCAGCACCGGACGGTCCGGATCCAGGCCGAAGCCGCGCAGCGCCGCGTCGCGATGCGCCGCGCGGTCCAGATGCGCGATCTCCTCACGCATCGGCATGCCGATGCGCCGGGCGCCGGGGAGGCTCGAGCCCTCGAAGGCTGTCAGAACCGCGGCCGCGCGGCGGGCGCCGAGGCGGTTCGCCAGCCCCGGCCGACGGTTCGCCTCGTGGACGACCAGCGGGCGACGCAGCGAGGCGGCCGCGAGGTATGCGGGCGGGCACACGTAGCCGCCGAAGCCCGCGACCACGTCGATCCGACGGTCCTTCAGGAGGCTGCGCACCTGCCGGAGGGTCCCGCCGAAGCGTCCCGGGAAGCGCAGCGCGGCGCCGTTCGGGCGGCGGGGGAAGGGGACCTTCTCGATGGTGACGAGCTCGTAGCCGGCGGCCGGGACGAGGTCGGCCTCGAGCCCCTCGGGAGTGCCGAGCACGATCACCTCGGCCTCGGGGCTGCGGCGGGTGATCTGTGCTGCGGTGGCCAGCAGCGGGGACACGTGCCCGGCGCTGCCGCCCCCGGCGAGCAGGATGCGCGGTGCGGTGGTGGTGGGCATCAGGACCTTCGTGACGAGGGGGCGGAGCCGCGGCCCGAGCGACGGGAGCGGGAGGATGAGGAGCGGGCGGTGGAGCGCTTGACCGCACGGCTCGCGCGCTTCGATGAGGAGGACGCCCTCTTCGGCGCCGGGCTCCCGGAGCCCGTGCCGCTGCGCGTCGACGACGAGCGGGCCCGGGCCGTGCCCTCTGCCTCCGCGGGCGCAGCGGCCCTGCGCTCGCGCGGGGCGGGCAGCACGCCGATCGAGCGTCGCACCGAACTCAGCCGGGCACCGATCGCCTCCTGTGCGCCGGGCTCACATCGGGCGAAGGAGATCAGCAGTCCCAGAGCGGTCATCGAGGCCAGCAGCGCGGAGCCGCCGGAGGAGATGAACGGCAGCGGGACGCCGATGACAGGCAGCAGCCCGGTGACGACCATCATGTTCACGAATGCCTGACCCAGCAACCACGCGCTGATCCCTGCGACGGTGATCTGCATGAAGTGGTCGTCGAGACGGGTGATCATGCGCAGCATGATCAGCGCCAGGGCGGCGAACAGCAGCAGCACGCCGAGCGTTCCGATCAGCCCGAGCTCCTCACCGATGATCGCGAAGATGTAGTCGTCCTCGGCGGCGGGCAGGCGCCCCCACTTCTGGCGCGACTGGCCCAGGCCCACGCCCCACCAGCCGCCCTCGGCGAGGCCCATCAGGCTCTGGTCCGATTGGAGGCAGGAGTCACCGGGACACGTGCCATGGATCCAGTTGTTGATGCGGGCCATGCGGTTGCCGCTGGTGACGGTGAGCACGAGGACACCGACGGCGCCGAGCGCGCCGGCGGCCATGAACCATCGGCGCGGCACACCGGCGACCCAGACTGCGCCGGCCACGAGCATGGCCATCACCAGCATGGTGCCGAGATCCTTGCCCGACATCACGAGCCCGAGGGCCACGGCGGCGCCTGGGACGAGGGGGATGAACAGATGGAAGGGCTTGGTCAGCAGCGGCCGCTTCATCGCGAGGACGGCACCGAGCCATACGGCGAGTGCGAGCTTGAGGAACTCCGAGGGCTGCAGGCGCTGGGAGCCGATCTGGATCCAGTTGCGGTTGCCGTACACCTCGACGCCCAGTCCCGGCACATGCACCAGCAGCTGCAGCAGAAGTCCGATGCCGAAGAGGATCCAGGCGGCGCGACGGTAGAAGCCGGGCGGCAGCAGTGCAGCGGTCACCAGCGCCGCCATCCCCATCACCGCGAAGGTGCCCTGTCGGATGAAGCCGTCGAAGCCGGAGGCACCGCGGGAGATGTTGCTGACCGAGCTCGAGGACAGCACCATCACCAGGCCGACGCTGACGAGCAGTGCTCCGACGACGAGGAGTCCGTAGAAGTCCAGCGCCGGAGACTTGAGCCAGTTGCCGAGCCCGTTGCGCAGCCGACCACCGATGTTGCCGAGCGGCTGCGCCTCATCGGGACGCACCACACCGGTGGAGCGGCGGGCGCCCTCGCGGGGCTCCCGCCGGGTGTCCTCCAACGTCATGTGCGCTCTCCTGGCAGTCGGGCCACGGCCTCGGCGAACAGATCCCCCCGTTCCGCATAGTCACGGAACTGGTCGATGGAGGCGGCAGCGGGAGCCAGCAGCACGACGTCCCCCGTCGAGGCGAGGGCGCGGGCGGCCTGCACCGCGTCGTCCATCAGCCGGGAACGTCCGGCGACATCGTCAGTGTCGCCCGGATCGACGCGGTGGACGGGGACCTCGGGCGCGTGTCGCGACAGCGCGGCGGTGAAGGGCTCGGGATCGATGCCCACGAGAACCACCCCGGCCAGGAGGTCCCGGGTCGCGGTGATCAGGGGGTCGAGGTCCGCGCCCTTGACGTCGCCCCCGGCGATCCAGACCACTCGCTCGGCCGAGCGCAGGGAGGCCGCGGCGGCGGCCGGGTTCGTCGCCTTGGTGTCGTCGACGAAATCGATGCCGTCGACGGTGGCCAGGTGCTGGGCGCGGTGATCGCCCATCCGATAGGCGCGCAGTCCATCGCGCACCGCGTGGGGCTCCACACCGTGGGCGCGGGCCAGCGCGGCGGCGGCCAGGGCGTCGAGCACCAGATGCGGTCCTGCGCCCTGCGGTCCCAGATGGGCGAGGTCCTCGAGGGTGGCGAACTCCGCAGCGGAGGTGCGGCGGCCGGGATGGAACGCGCGATCGACCAGGATCCCGTCGATCACCCCGAGCTCGGAGAGTCAGGGCGGGCCGAGCGCGAGGCCGACGGCGCGCGCGCCCTCGACCACATCGGCCTCCTCCACCAGGTGGCGGGTGGTCGGATCGGCGACGCTGTACACGCAGGCGGTGCGCACGCCCTCGAAGATCCTGCCCTTCGCCTGTGCATAGGCGTCGGAGCCGCCGTGCCAGTCGAGGTGGTCGGCGCTGACGTTCAGCACCACCGCTGCCTCGCAGTCCAGATGCTCGGTCCAGTGCAGCTGGAAGCTGGACAGCTCGAGGGCGAGCACGTCGAAGCCCTCGGGATCCAGCGCCGCCTCGATCACCGGCAGGCCCACGTTCCCGCAGGCGACTGCGCGCAGGCCGGCGTGCTGGAGTATCGATTCGAGCATGGTGACCGTGGTGGTCTTGCCGTTGGTGCCGGTGATCCCGAGCCAGGCGGGGCCGTCCGCCGCCTGCATACGGCGGGCCAGCTCGATCTCGCTCCACACGGGGATCCCGGCGTCGGCGGCGGCACGCAGCAGGGGCTGGTCCGGGCGCCAGCCCGGCGAGGTGACGACCAGGTCGATCTCGCGGTCCTGCGGGAGAGTGCGGGTGTGCTCCGGGCCGAGGCGGAACTCCACCCCGAGCACTTCGAGGATCTCGGCACGCTCTCGGATCTCGGGCGTCTGGTTCCCGTCGACCACGAGCACGTGCGCGCCGCGCTGCATGGTCTGGTCCGCGATCGCGAAGCCGGAGACGCCGAAGCCGGTGACCAGGATCCGCAGACCGCTCACATCCAGACCGGGCCAGGCCCGCGCGAGGACGGGAGTCGTGGGCCCAGGGGCGCTCATGACGTGAGCCTCGGCAGCGCGTCGAGGTAGAAGATCCCCAGGCCGATGCCTGCGAGGATCCCCGCCACGATCCAGAAGCGCACCACGATGGTGACCTCGTTCCAGCCCTTGAGCTCGAAGTGATGCTGTAGCGGCGCCATCCGGAAGACGCGCTTGCCGGTGGCCTTGAAGCTGGCGACCTGGATGATCACGGACAGCGAGATCACCACGAACAGACCGCCGATGATCGCACCGAGGATCTCGGTCCGGGAGACGATCGTCATGCCGGCGATCGCGCCGCCCAGGGCGAGCGAGCCGGTGTCGCCCATGAAGATCTTCGCGGGCGAGGTGTTCCACCACAGGAAGCCGACCAGCGCGCCGATCACCGCGGCGCACAGCACTGCCGTGTCGAGCGGGTCGCGGGCGTCGTAGCAGTGCACCACTCCCCCGGCGTCGAGGTCGACATTGCACACCTGGCGCCACTGCCAGAAGCTGATGATCAGGTACGCGGCGGTGAAGATGATGGTCGCGCCGCTGGCGAGGCCGTCGAGCCCATCGGTGAGGTTCACGCCGTTGGACCAGGCCGCGACCAGGAAGTTCGCCCAGATGGCGAAGAGGATGAAGCCGACGACGGTGCCCAGGAAGGCGAGGTCGAGCCAGGGGATGTCGCGCACGAAGGAGATCTGCGTGGCGGCCGGGGTGCTGCCGTTCTCATCGGGGAACAGCAGCGCGAGCACAGCGAAGGCCGTGGCGACCAGGAACTGGCCCACCAGCTTGTAACGGGGGCGCAGGCCCGTGCTGTCCTGCTGGGAGATCTTCAGGTAGTCGTCGAGGAATCCGACGACACCAAGGCCGACCATCAGGAACAGCACCAGCATCACCGAGACGCTGGGCGAGGTCCACAGCACCAGATGGGTGAGGAAGTATGCGGCCAGGACGGACAGGATGATCGCGACGCCGCCCATGGTGGGGGTGCCGCGCTTGGTGGCATGAGTGGTGGGGCCGTCGTCGCGCACGAACTGGCCGTAGCCGCGGCGCTGGAGGACCTTGATGAACAGCGGCGTGCCGAAGATCGACATGACCAGGGCGACGGCACCCGAGATGATGATCGCGATCACTGGGCGTCTCCGTTCTGCATCGTCCCGTCGGGTCCGCCGCGCCGGGAGAGGTGCTCGATCAGCGGCCCTGCGATGCCTCGCAGGCCCGCGTCGCGGGAGGACTTCAGCAGCACCGCGTCCCCGGGCTGCACGGTCCGTTCTAGCACGGCGATCGCCTCCTCGACGGTGTCGAGGTACTCGGACTCGCCCCCGAAGCTGCCTTCGAGGCTCGCTCCGTGGTGGATCGGCGCCGCGCCGTCCCCGACCGAGTAGAGCTGGGAGATGTTCAAGCGCACCGCGAGGCGGCCGATCTCGTCGTGCAGGCGCACGCCGTCCGGCCCGAGCTCGAGCATCTCGCCGAGGACGGCGATGGTGCGGTGGGTGCGGCCGAGGTGGGCGAGAGTCTTGAGCGCCTGTCGCATGGAGTCGGGGTTGGCGTTGTAGGCGTCGTCGATGACCAGCGCTCCTGCGGCTTCATGCACCTGCATCCGCTGCCCGGAGGCGAGGGTCGCACCGTCGAGCGCGGCGGCCGCATCCGCCGGGGCGACCCCGGCGACCAGGGCCGCCGTGAGCGCGGCCAGGACGTTCGCGGCCTGGTGCTCGCCGAGCAGGTCCGGGTGCACGTCGAAGCGACCAAAGGGGACGGGCTCGCCGCGCAGCGTGGTCAGGCCCTCGGGGACGACCAGCTCGAAGCGCACACGGGCGCGGTCATCCAGGGTCAGCTCCGCGCCGCGCACGTCACCGTCCGTGAATCCCCACGTGATGACCGGGGAGGGCGAGCGCGCCGCCATGGCGGCGACGAGACGGTCCTCGGCGTTGAGGATCGCGCGGCCCTGCGGGGCGAGCGCCTCGACCAGCTCGCCCTTGGCCCGGGCGATCGCGTCGACGCTGCCGAACTCGCCGATGTGGGCGGAGCCGACGTTCAGCACGAGGGAGATGTCGGGGCGGGCGATCGCGGTGAGCTCGGCGATGTGGCCGATCCCGCGTGCGCCCATCTCGAGCACCAGATAGCGGGTCTCGGCGCTGATCCTCAGCACGGTCAGCGGCAGGCCGAGCTCGTTGTTGAAGCTCCCCGCGGGGGCGATGGCGGAGCCGTGCGCTCCGAGGATCGTGCCCAGCAGGTCCTTGGTGCCGGTCTTGCCCGCGCTGCCGGTCACGGCGAGGACCACCAGCTCGGGGTTCTCCTCGCGGGCCCTGCCCAGCTGCTCGCGCGCCAGCACGGACAGCGCCTGCCGCACATCGGGGACCTGCACTGCGGGGACGCCGCGGTCCTCGGTCACCAGCGCGAGCGCCGCGCCGGAGGCGCGTGCGGAGGTGAGGTAGTCATGGCCGTCGACGCTCTCGCCGGGGAAGGCGGCGAAGAGATCACCGGGGCCGACCTCGCGGGAGTCGATCTGCGCGGTCCCGGTGACGAGCTCGTCCCCGCTCGCGCCTCCCACGAGTGCGCCGCCCGTGAGGGCGGCGATATCCCGTGCCGTGATCTGGAGCATTCTCTCAGCGTCCTTCGTCGGTGTGATCGGCGTCGGTGCCCGTTCGCGCCGTCGGCGCTCCTCGGAGTGCATCCCGCAACCGGAGGCGGTCATCGAACGGATGGACGATATCGCCGATCTGCTGTCCGGTCTCGGCTCCCTTGCCCGCGACGAGGATGGTGTCGGACACGTCGGCCAGGGAAGCTGCCAGCACGATCGCCTCGCCACGCCCATCCACCTCGTGGACCTGGGCTTTCGTGTCATCGGGAATGCCCTCGAGCACCTGCTGCCGGATCGAGGCCGGATCCTCGGTGCGAGGGTTGTCGTCCGTGACGATCACCACGTCCGCAAGGCGTGCGGCGCCCTCCCCCATGCGCGGGCGCTTGCCGCGGTCCCGGTCGCCGCCGGCACCCATCACCACCAGGAGACGTCCGGTCCCGGGTATCGCACGCAGCGTCTCGAGCGCCTGCTCGAGCGCGTCCGGGGTGTGCGAGTAGTCGACCACGCCGCGCCGGGGCGAGTGGGCCACCGGCTCCATCCGGCCGGGCACTGTGCCGGCCTCGCGGAGAGCACGCACGACGCGCTGCCCGGAATGGCCCAGGATGCCCAGCAGCAGCTCGGCGGCAAGGGTGTTGGCGACGTAATGGCGTCCAGGCAGAGCGGCATGCAGGGTCCGGGTCCCCTCGGGCCCATCGACCGTGAAGCGGGAGCCGTAGTCCGCCGCCCAGATGTCGCGGACGCGGTGGTCCGCCTCGACGTCCGGGCGGGTCGCATAGGTGATCACCGGGATCTCGGACTCGCCCGCGAGCCGACGCCCCCACTCGTCATCGACGCAGACGATCCCGCGGCGTGCGTGCGCCGGCGTGAAGAGGGTGCGCTTCGCCTCGTAGTAGGACTCCATCGTGCCGTGGAAATCGAGGTGGTCCTGGGTGAGGTTCGTGAAGCAGACGGCGTCGAAGACGACTTCGTCCGCTCGGTGCAGGACCAAGGCGTGGCTGGAGACCTCCATCGAGGCCACTGCCACCTCGTCCTCGACCATGCGGGCCAGCAGGCCGTGCAGCTCCGGGGCCTCCGGGGTGGTGCGGACCGTGGCGATCGCATGCTCTGTGCCGTCACCGTCGCGGTAGCTCGTGCCGCTGGTGCCCACGGAGCCCGCGGGGACGTCCAGTGCGTGCAGGGTGCGGGTGAGGACGGTGGTGACCGAGGTCTTCCCGTTGGTCCCGGTCACGCCCACGGTGCCGAGCTTCTCGGAGGGGCGGCCATGGACGACCGCCGCCGCGGTCGCCGTGGCCGCACGGGCGTCCTCCACCACGAGCACCGGCAGACCGGCGTGCGCGCAGCGCTCCCGCCCGGCGGGATCGGTGAGCGCCATCGCGGCGCCCTGCCGCGCCGCCTGGGCGGCGAACTGTGCTCCGTGGGCGTTCGCCCCCGGCAGTGCGCACCACAGATCGCCGGGCTCCGCCGCGCGGGAGTCGAGGGTGACTCCACGCAGCATGTGCTCGCCCCCGGGGGCCGGCGCTCCCAGAGCGTGCGCGAGCTCCGACGCCGAGACGCCGATGGGACGGCGCGGGCGGGCGGGCTCGGGGACAGGTTCGAGCAGCTGGTTCATCGGTGGCTCACCACTCGTTCTCGAGTTCGCGACCGGCCTGCCCGGTCGGCGCGATGCCCTGGTTCTGGAGGGCGAAGGTCGTCAGCTCCGAGAAGGCGGGGCCTGCTGAGCGGCTGCCGGAGATGAAGCTGTCCAGACCGAAGAGGAACACACCCACCACGATCTCCGGATCGTCCGCGGGGGCGAATCCGATGAAGGAGGCGGTGTAGGTCGAATCCCCGACCTGGGCGGTGCCGGACTTGCCCGCGACGGCGTAGCCGGAGACGCTCGCGGAGGAGTTCTCGTCATCGACGGAGTTGTCCATCAGCTGCAGCATCGTCTCCGCGGTGCCGCTGGAGACGACCCGGGTGCTCTCGGGCTCGCCCAGGGGGCGGAGGGAGCCGTCGGCCTCCCGGGTTCCGGCGATCAGGGAGGGCTCGACCCGCACCCCGTCGTTCGCGAACGTGCCCACGGCGGAGACCATCTGCAGGGCGTTGACGCTGTACCCCTGCCCGAAGGAGGTCGTGTACCGCGTGCGGCCCGTCCAGTCCTCCGCCGGGTGCACGAGGCCCGCGGATTCGCCGGGCAGCTCGACGCCTGTCCGCTCGCCCAGGCCGAACGCCTTGAGGTAGTCATGGCGGACGTCCGGGGTGAGGGTCTCGGAGATCTGCACGGTGCCCACGTTCGAGCTGTTCTTGAGCACGCCGGCGAGCGTCAGGCGCTGATCGGGGTGCGGGCGGGAGTCCTTGATGCGGTGCCCGTCGAACCACATCTCGTACGGCACCTCGTACTCGGACTCCGGCGTGACCGTACCCTCCTCGAGCGCCGCCGCCAGCGTGAACACCTTGCCCGTCGATCCCGGCTCGAACACGTTCGAGATGGAGCGGTTGCCCAGGAAGTCGGAGTCAGAGGCACCGGGTGTGTTGGGGTCGTAGCTGGGGTACTCGGCGAGCGAGAGGACCTCGCCGGTCTTCGCGTTGTAGGCGACCGCGCTGCCGCCGGTCGCACCATGCTGCTCGACGGCGCCCGCGACGATCTGCTGCGCCTTCCACTGGAGATCGCGATCGATCGTGAGGACCACGTCGCTGCCGTCCACGGCAGCGGTGGTCTCCTGCTTGCCGGTCGGGATGATCTGCCCCTGCGCTCCGCGCTCGTAGGTGGTCTTGCCGTCCGTGCCACGCAGCTCCTCGTCGAAGGAGAGCTCCGTCCCTGCCAGCGCCGTGCCGTCATCACCCACGAAGCCGAGGATGTTGCCGCCCACCGAGCCTGCCGGGTAGATGCGTTCCGCGACGGGGTCGGAGCCGATGCCCGGTATCTTCAAGGCCATCGCCGCATCCCGCACCTCGGGTTCGACGCTCTTGCGCAGGTAGGAGAAGCCGGCATCGCCCGTGAGCGCCTCCTCGGTCTTCGAGACGGACCAGCCCAGCACCGGGGCGAGCTCCGCCGCGGCGGCCTCGATGCCGGTGACCTCGGCAGTCGTGGAGCCGGCGAGATACTCATCGACCTGCATCTGGTTGACCCAGAGGTCGTAGCGCTGCACGGAGCTGGCCAGCGCCGTGCCGTTGCGATCCGTGATGTCGCCGCGAAGGGCCGGGATGGTGCGGGTGACCGTGCGCTGAGCGACAGCTTCCTCGGCACGGGCGCTCGCGTCGAGCCCCTGGACCCACACCAGGCGCCCGGACAGCACGAGCACCGCGGCCATGATCAGGCAGATCAGCAGGCGGTGCCGCTGGGAGGGCTCCCCGAGCCGGGCCCGCGGAACCTTCACGCGAGTCGCACCGCCGGGCCTGGAAGGGCTGGGGCCGCCCACGGTGCGGGCGGCCTTCTTCCTGCCGTTCCTGCGCGGTGAGCTCATCCTCAGTCCCCTTCGTTGCCCATGCCGTGGTAGCCGGTGGGCTGCTCATAGATCTCAGCCGGCGGCACGGCGACCTCAGCGGGCACGTCCGCCAGCTCCGGATTGCCCTCAGTCTGCGCCGTCGGGGACGTCTCTCCGATGATCTCGCCCGTGTCGAGGTCGATATATGCCGGATCCGACACCGGGACCATCCCGATCTCGCGGGCCTGGCGCTCCAGCTCCTGGGGTGTGCCCAGACGCTCATTGGACTCGGCGAGGGCCTGGCCCTCCTCGGTGAGCCTCTGGGACTGGCCCTGCAGTCGCGTGATCTCGTAGCTCGCATCCGACATCTGGATGTTCAGGTAGAGCAGCGCCGAGAGGGTCGCGGCGACGATGAGCGTGCACAGCAGCGTGAACGGCATCGAGCTGCCGCCGGCCTTCGGGGCGGCGACGACGGTGAGCCGGGGACGTGCGGTGGAATGCTTCGTCCCGCGGACAGGACGGATCGCGGGCGCATGAACGGCGGTGGTGCTTGCCATCTCAGTGTGCTCTCTCAGCGTCTCGGGTACGGGTCAGTGCGCGCAGGCGGACGGAGGCCGCGCGGGAGTTGCCGTCCCGCTCGGTGTCGTCAGCCTGCATGGCCCCGCGCACGAGCGGGGCGAAGGACGGTCGGTGCTCCTCCAGCTCCACCGGCAGTCCGGGCGGGGCGGTCGAGCGGGTGCGACGGGTGAAGGCCGTCTTGACCAGTCGGTCCTCGCCGGAGTGGTAGGACTCCACCACGATCCGCCCACCGACGTGGAGGCAGTCGAGAGCGGAGTCGATCGCGGAGGCGAGGATCTCGAGCTCCTCGTTGACGGCTATCCGCAACGCCTGGAAGGTGCGCTTGGCGGGGTGGCCACCGCTGGCCTTGGACGCTGCCGGGATCGTGCGCTCCAGCAGCTCCACCAGTTCACCGCTGCGGGCCAGGGGCGCGGTCCGGCGCTGCTCGACGATGCGGCGGGCGATGCGCTTGGCGAAGCGCTCGTCGCCGAGGTCGCGCAGCAGCCGAGCGATCTCGCCCTCAGGGAGGTCACGCAGGAGGTCAGCGGCGGTGGGGCCGTCCGAGGAGGTGTCCATCCGCATGTCCAGCGGCGCATCGACCGCGTAGGAGAAGCCGCGATCGGCGGTGTCGATCTGGAAGCTGGACAGCCCAAGGTCCATCATCACTCCGTGGGCGCCGGGCAGCCCGAGCTCTTCGAGCACCTCGGGGATCTCGTCGTAGGTGGCGTGGACCAGGGTGGCCCGCCCCGCCACTCCGGCGCGGTCCAGGCGTTCCCGGGCGAGCTCGAGGGCCTGCGCATCGCGATCGATGCCGACGAGGTGAGCGTGGGGCGCCGCCTGGAGCACGGCTGCGGCATGGCCGCCCATGCCGAGCGTCGCGTCCACGTGGATCGCGCCCGGCTCCTGCAGCGCAGGAGCGAGGAGCTCGACGGAAGTGTCGAGGAGGACAGGGATGTGCCGCTGTTCTGCTGGCCTGTCGTCGTGCGTCTGGTCCATGTCACCCCTCCCCTGGGTCGGTGCGTAGTGCTGATTCGGCGGTCCGGGTCCTTCGACCCCGCCCGACTCCGCGGGTCCTCCGCGGTGCCGTCCTGCCAGATTCCTCGTCGTTCCCGACCCGCCACCGGGGAAGTTGCGTCGGGGCGGGAACGACGAGAGGTCTCACAGGACGGAGATGCTCCGTGTCGGGCTCAGAACAGGCCGGGGATCACCTCCTCGGAGGTCTCGGCGAAGCCCTCCTCCTTCTGCTCGAGGTAGGCCTCCCAGGCCGGGAGCGCCCAGATCTCGAGGCGGTCGAGTGCGCCGATGACGGCGCATTCCCGGTCCAGCCCCGCGTAGGTGCGCAGGTGGCCCGGAATGGTGATGCGGCCCTGCTTGTCCGGGATGACGTCCTCCGCACCGGAGAGCAGCACTCGCAGGTAGTCGCGGGTGCGCCGATCGGTGGTGGGCGCCCGACGGGCCTCCTCGAGCTTCTGGCGGAACTCCATGAGCGGGTACACGGCGATGCAGTGCTCCTGTCCACGAGTCATGACCAGTCCCGAGGCGAGCTCGTCACGGAACTTCGCCGGGAAGATCAGTCGTCCCTTCTCGTCGAGCTTGGGCGTGAAGGTGCCGAGGAACATCAGCGCCCTCCTTCACTGCCGTGAACTCGCGATCCGGAAATCCATCTCCTCCCAACGCGCTCCACTTTACCCCACTAGCCCCCACCCCTGTACCCAGATTCCCCCCATTCCACGTCACGACCTCCCGTCAGCGCAGGTCAGCGCTGTGGAGCGGGGTGGGGGGAAATCGGCGTGCGGCATGTCCTGGAGCGCAGGCTCGAGCAGCGAGCTCGCGCGCACAGCGAGCA
>JAAZLF010000217.1 GCA_012799425.1 Actinomycetales bacterium
ATGATGTCGCGGGATGACCGGGTGGGATAAGACTGGCGCTCCGTCGCCCGCCCCATGCGCGCACATGCTGACAGCGACGTCCTCGCAGGGCTCGAGTGCTCGAGTCCCGCGAGGACGTCGCGTGGTGTTCCGTCAGCTCAGGCGGCCGGCCTGCCGGCCCGGCGCGCTACTCCCGTTGTCGCGAGATCACCGCACGCTGCAGCAGTACGAAGATCAGCAGGATCCCGCCGGTGATGATGGTGGTGGCCTCCGGGGGGATGCCGCCGTCGCGGGTGATGAGCACGTTCATCAGGCCCAGGACCAGCGCGCCCACCACGGAGCCGAGCACGTACCCGAAACCGCCGGTGAGCAGGGTGCCACCGATGACCGCCGCGGCGATCGCATCCAGCTCCCAGCCGATGCCGGTGATGTTCTGGGCGGAGCCGAGGCGGGCGGTGTAGACCACCGCGGCGATCCCGCCGAGGGTCCCGCTGATCACGTAGATCAGCAGCTTGGTGCGCAGCACCGGTAGGCCCATCAGGGAGGCGGACTGCTCGGAGCCGCCGATGGCGTAGACGGTGCGCCCGGTGCGGGTGCGGTGCAGCACCACGAACGCGGCGGCGACGA
Organism: Actinomycetales bacterium; assembly: GCA_012799425.1. Classification (GTDB taxonomy): domain Bacteria; phylum Actinomycetota; class Actinomycetes; order Actinomycetales; family Dermabacteraceae; genus Brachybacterium. The sequence goes on from JAAZLF010000217.1 coordinate 607, forward strand.
CCAGCAGTGCGATGAGCACCCCTGGGGTGATGACCAGGTCGTTGACCTTCGGGCCGTCGATGATCTTGAGCTTCGTGCCCAGCAGCAGGATCCCGGAGTCCTCCTCGAGCCGCACCGGCACGGTGGAGAGCATGGAGGCCAGGCCCCTGCCCAGGAACATCATGGCGAGGGTCGCGATGAAGGGTTGGACGTTGAAGTACTGGATGAGGATGCCGGAGACCAGCCCCATCGCCGAACCGATCCCGATCATGACCACGATGACCAGCCACGCGTTCCAGCCGGCGCTGGCGAGCATCACCCCGCACACGGAGGACAGCGCGATGATCGCCCCGACGGAGAGATCGATCCCGCCGCTGATGATCACGAAGGTCAGGCCCACGGCGAGGATGATCAGGTGAGCGTTGTTGATGAAGAGGTTCGAGACGGTGCTGAGCTGGAAGATCCGGCCGTAGGCGGTCTCGCCGTAGATCAGCATCAGCACGAAGATCAGCAGCGCGGCCAGGGTGGGCAACGAATCGGCGCGGAAGAAGCTCAGCATCCGGTGCAGGCGCGTGGTGCGCGGCGGAGTGCTGGTCGCGGGCGGGGTGGTGATGGCGGTGTTCATGCGGCCACGGCCTCCTTCTGCGGGGCGTTGGTGCCGGCGCCGGACTCTCGGGAGCGGCGGGCGCGGAACAGGGTGCGCACCCGCTCGGACTGCAGCAGGCACAGCGCGATGATCACGATCGCCTTGAACGCCGGGGTGGCGGAGGAGGAGATGCCCAGGAACACCACCGTCTTGTCGAGGGTTGCGATCAGCAGCGCCCCGATCGCGGCGCCGGTGATATTGAACTTCCCTCCTGCGAGGGAGGTCCCGCCGATCACCACGGCGAGGATCGCGTCCATCTCCAGCTGGTAGCCGGTGTTGGAGACGTCCACCGTCATCACGCTCGCGGTGGCGAACACGCCGCCTACGGCCGCGAGCGTGCCCGAGGCGATGTACACCGCGAACAGCAGACCGCGCCGGTTCACTCCGGCCAGGCGCGCGGCGCGCGGATCCATGCCGATCGCCTCGATCATCAGGCCCAGCGCGCTGCGGCGCACCAGCAGGCCCACCGCGAGCACGATCAGCACGGCGAGCACGAACACCACCGGGATGCCGAGCACGTAGCCGTTGGCGAGCCAGCGGAAGGTCTCGTTGCTCGCGGCGGTGTTCTGGCCGCCGGTGATCACCTTCGCCAGCCCTCTCCCGGCGAGCATCAGCACCAGGGTGGAGATGAACGGTTGCAGTCCCACCACCGAGACCAGCACGGCGTTGACCGCGCCGAGCGCCGCTCCCAGCAGCAGAGCGAGCGCCAGCGCGGCGGCCGCCGCACCGGGGGAACCGCCGGCTGAGGCGAGGAGCTCCATCGCGACCGCCCCGGCGACTGCCATCACGGAGCCGACGGAGAGGTCGATGCCGGCGGTCGCGATGACCAAGCACATGCCCACCGAGATCATCGCGATCGGGGCGGCGGCGCGGAGGATGTCGATGACGTTGCCGACCAGGCTGCCGGTGGTCTCGTTGTAGCTGACCGCCAGGTACCCGGGGTCCTTGAGGGTGTTGACCAGCAGCAGCAGGGCGATCGCGATGATGCCCCAGAAGTAGGGGCGGCGGATCAGGTCCCTCACCGCCGAGGTCCCCTGGGTGCCGTCGGGGCTCATGAGCTGACTCCTGTTCCTGCGGGGTGAGGACTTCCGGGCCGGCCCGGCGCGGATTCCTCGGCGATGGTGGCGATCAGCGAGTCGGTCGAGACGCTCTCATCCACGGTGAGGTCGGCCAGCTTCCGCCGGTCCTTCAGCACGATGATGCGGTCGCTGAGCCGCACCACCTCCTCGAGCTCGGAGGAGATGAACACGATCGCCACGCCCTCATCGGCCAGGGCGATCACCTGCTCCATGATCTCCGTCTTGGCGCCCACATCGATACCGCGGGTGGGCTCGTCGAGGATCAGCACCTCGGGCTGCGTGGCCAGCCAGCGTCCAAGCAGCACCTTCTGCTGGTTCCCGCCGGAGAGGTTGCTGATGGGCCGGTCCGGATCGGCGGGACGCACGTTCAGGGCGCTCATGTACTTCTCGACCAGGGCGTCCTTCTCGTGAGCGGGCAGCGGGCGGGCCCATCCCCGCTCGGCCTGGACGGCGAGGATGAGGTTCTCGCGCACGGTGAGATCGCGGATGATCCCCTCGTCGCGCCGGTTCTCGCTGGCGTAGGCGATGCGGGCGGCGAGCGCGCGGGCGGGGGAGGAGATCTGGGTGTCCTCGCCGCGCAGGCGCACCGTCCCGGTCTCGGGCTTGTCCGCCCCGTACACCAGCCGGGCCAGCTCGGTGCGGCCGCTGCCCAGCAGGCCGGCGACGCCCAGCACCTCCCCGGCGTGAAAGGTGACGTCGGTGGGTTCGAGCGAGCCTGTGCGGCCGATCCCCTCGGCGCTGTAGACGGGGTCGCCGCTGCGGTCCACCTCACGGCGCGAGCTGGCGCGCTCGAGGGAGTCCAGCGCCCCCATCTCCTTGCCCACCATGGTGGAGATGAGGGTGGCCTGGCTGATCTCCCGGGTGAGGAACTCGCCCTGGAACACGCCATTGCGCAGCACGGTGAGGCGGTCGCTGATCTCGTACACCTGGTCCAGGAAGTGGGAGACGAACAGGATCGCCACCCCCTCATCCCGCAGCGAGCGGATCACCGCGAACAGTTGGGCGACCTCCGCCGCATCCAGGCTCGAGGTGGGCTCATCCAGGATCAGCACCTTGGAGTCTGTGACCGTTGCGCGGCTGATCGCGACCAGCTGCTGCAGCGCGATCGAGAGCGAGGACAGCGGCAGGCGCGGGTTCAGCCCGCCGAGGCCCACCTTCTCGAGCACCCGGGAAGCTCGCCGATGGGTCGCGCCCCAGTTGATGCCCAGCGGCCCGCGGGGCTCATGGCCGAGCATCACGTTCTCGCCGATCGAGAGGTTGGTGCACAGGTTCACCTCCTGGTACACGGTCGAGATCCCGGCGGCCTGGGCATCGGCCGTGCCGTGGAGCCGCTGCGGGGTGCCGGAGATCAGGACGGTGCCCTCATCGATGCTGTACACGCCGGTCAGCGCCTTGATCAGGGTGGACTTGCCGGCTCCGTTCTCCCCCATCAGGGCATGGACCTCACCGGGCAGGAGCCGGAAGCTCACCCGGTCCAGGGCCTTGACCCCGGGGAAGGAGATCGAGATGTCCTGCATCTCGACGATCGGTGGTGCGGGCATCGTGTCTCTCTCCGTGCGTTCTGCGGGCGGCGGTGCCCGGTCTGGTGCGGACGGCGGTCGTCGGCCCCGTGGCCGGGGCCCGGAGCGGACGGCCGCCGTCCGTCAGCTCCGGACCGGCCTTCAGGACCGTCTGCGGGTCTGTGCCTGCGGGCAGTGCTCGCGGGTCAGTGCTTGCGGATCAGTACTTGCGGTCAGGAAGGGCTTCCTCGGCGGCTTCGGGTGAGTCGAAGGTGGTGGACTCGACCTGGATGTAGGACTCGACCTCGCCGCCGTCCAGCGCGGTGTTTACCGCCTCCATCGCCTGATCGCCGAACAGCGGGTTGTACTCCGCTACGAAGCTGAGAGTCCCCGCAGCGAGCGCCTCGAGCGCCGCTGTTGTGCCGTCGATGGTCGCGATCTTGACGTCCTCGCCCGGGACCAGGCCGGCCTCTTCGACCGCCTGAGCGGCGCCGAGGCCCATCTCGTCGTTCTGTGCGAAGACCAGCTGGACGTCGTTGCTGTTGGACTTCAGCACCGTCTCGAAGACGCTCTTGGCCTCCTCGGTGGACCAGTTCGCCGTCTGTGCGCCGAGATCGGTGAAGGAGGACTCGCCCTCCATCACCGCGTTCCAGCCCTCGTTGCGCTCGTTGACCACCGAGACACCGGCCGGTCCCTCGAGCACGAAGTACTTCGCGCCATCCGGGAATGTCTCCAGCGCCCACTCAGCGACCGAGGTGGACACTGCGATGTTGTCCGGTGCCAGGCGGGTGACGTACAGGTCGGTGTCATCGGGCTCGATGCCGCGGTCGATCAGCAGCACCGGGATCTCCGCCTCCTGCGCCCGGTTCAGGGACTCCTCCCAGCCGGAGCCCTCGGTGGCGGACAGCAGGATCACGTCCACCCCCTCGTCCACGAACGAGGTGAAGGCATCGATCTGGGACTTCTGATCGAGGCTGGTGGCGGGTGCGTACTTCAGCTCGAAGCCCGCCTCCTGGGTGAACGTCTCCTGGATGTTCTCCTCGTTGGCCTGGCGCCAGGCGCCCTCGGGGCCGACGGCGACGAAGCCGATCGTGATCATCTCTCCGGAGTCACCGCCGCCGCCGCCGTCACCGCCGGAGGCGTCCGAGGAGCAGGCGGCCAGGACGGTGCCGACGAGGCCGGCGGCTCCGAGGCCGAGAAGGGTACGACGTGTGGGGGTCATGATCTCCTCCTTGAGATCTGGGGCGCTGGAGGCGCCTGCCCGGTATCGACCGAGCTCAGGGGTGTGGAACGGGAGGGGCACGGCGGGATGCCGCACCATGTTCCAAGAATGTTACCGGGAACATCACTGGGCGCAAGGTAGGTCACATCACGAAATGGACACGGCCGCATAACGGGCAGGTAGGGGTGAGCGGATGTGGCCCAGGTGGGCCAGCGCCGATGGCGTCGGACCGGCTCAGCCGAACGCGCCGTCGCCGATCGGCGGGAGGTCGTCCTCCTCCTCGGCGGGGGCCGCGATCATCTCCACGATGGTGTCCACACTCAGGCCCGGACCATTGCTGACCTCGCCGATCTTCACCCGGTCCTTCATCACCACGATCCGGTCGCTGAGCCGGATCAGCTCGTCCAGGTCCGAGGAGATGATGACCACGCCCACGTGGCTCGCGGCCAGGCGCGCGATCAGGGACTGGATCTCCACCCGGGAAGGGATGTCGATGCCCTTGGTCGGCTCGTCCAGCACCACCAGGCGCGGCC
>JAAZLF010000218.1 GCA_012799425.1 Actinomycetales bacterium
CGAGACTCCTGCACTCGCGTTCGCGACCAGCACCAGGTCCTCGGCGGGGGTGGCCAGGCGTTCTGCCACATCCGCGCGCAGACCCTCGAGGCGGGGCACGAGCGTGCTGAACCAGCGCACGGGGTTCTTCTCCATGGCGAGCCGATGCTGGGCCTGATGCTCGAGGGCAGCGGTGGGGACGGCCCCGAAGGAGCCGTGGTTGAGGTGGCGGAAGCTCGCGTCGAGATCCCAGAGATCCCGCGCGTCACGCCCGTCCTTCGCCGTCAACACCGTTGTTACCACGTGACCCCTCACCCTAAGCTGTCTGACAGATCATGCTCCCTCCGGGGCTCCCATGCGAGTGGCGCGGCGACCCGTTACCGTAATGACATCAATCCGTCTGACAGGTGGTGCCCATGTCCGGAACGCAGATGTCGCAGGTGGAGCGAGCCTTCGAGGGGCTGCACCGCCTCATCTCCTCGGGTGCGCTCGCCCCGGGCGACCGCCTGCCCAGCGAGCAGGAGCTGTGCACGCAGTTCGACGTCTCCCGCAGCTCCCTGCGCGAGGCGCAGAAGATGCTCGGTTTCGCGGGCGTGCTCACCTCCCGCACCGGCGCGGGCACCTTCGTCTCCGCCCTCACCGCCCAGACGGTCATGTCGGGCCTGGGCGTGACCATCCCGCTACTGCCCCTCGAGGAGTACCTGGGCCTGTTCGAAATCCGCCAGCTGCTCGAGGGTTTCGCCGCGGCCCAGGCCGCCGCCCGTTTCGAGGACGTGGAGCGGGCCCGACTGCTGGAGATCGCCGAGGATCTCGCCACGAGGTCCTGGGAGGACGAGGGCTCTGCGCTGGACGATGCCTTCCATGAGCTGCTCGCCACCGGGGCGCGCAACGAGCCGATCGCCGTGGTGCTTCGGTCCATGCGTCAGCGCGGGCGTCACTACCGGGTCTTCGAGCGCGATGACGCCGCCGAGCTCAAGGCGCTCAGCGACCGTGAACATCGCCGGATCGCCGAGGCGGTGCGGGATCGCGATCCGGTCCGTGCCCAGCAGGCGGCCGCTACGCACATCCGCGCCACCCATGAATGGCTGGAGGGATTGCGCCCCGCACCGGAGCCGTGAAGCTCCTTCCCTCACCTGAATACACAGGCGCGGGTACGGTCGGGAGCACCGTGCGCAGCCCGGCCGAGAGGAGCCGCCCGATGGCCACCGACCAGAGCCAGCCCCTTCCCATCACCCTGCCCGGCACCGCTGCGCCGGTGCGGATGTGGCTGCCGGAGCAGGAGGCCGACGCCGCAGCGCTCGCCCAGCTCCGGAACATCGCCTCCCTGCCCTGGGTGCACGGGGTGCGGGTGATGCCGGACATGCACCTGGGCATCGGGGCCACGGTGGGCAGTGTGGTCATTTACGGCGGCGCATCCCCGGCGCGGTGGGCGTCGACCCGGAACTTCCCGGCGCTCCTCGCCGACTCTGCCGGCATGGACGCCTACGTGCGGGATCTGCAGTGACCCCCGGGGCCCCTCGAGCAGCTGACCCGCGGAGTCAAGATGCGCAAGAACCTGGGCGTATCCGATGAGATTTCTGGCACCTGCAAGGCCCCCGAGGCGATGCGCCCTCGGCCCGATCGTGGAGCCGGCCGCGCAACCGAAGACTGTGCTGCGCATGAAGGACTGAGCAAGACACCA
>JAAZLF010000219.1 GCA_012799425.1 Actinomycetales bacterium
CGAGCGGATCTCCTGGTGGGACATCCCCGTCCACGCGGTGCTGAACGGTCTGCTCGCGGTGCTGGTCGCGCGTGTGCTGCGCTCCTCGGAGCCCACCGCCGCGGAGGTGATCGTGACCGGCACGGCCCTGGCGGTGGTCTGGGAGCTGATGGAGCTGGCGGGCCACCACTGGGTGGACTCCTCCGTGTACGTGGCGCCGGCCGATACGGCGCTGGATCTGCTGGCGGCCATCGGCGGCAGCATCGTCGCGGCGCTGCTGTGGCGGCGGCGCACGGCATACTGGCAGCGTCCCGACCGCCCACGCCCCGGAGGATCCGATGGCCCGCATCCTCGTCATCGAGGACACTGCGGACGTTCGCGCCCTGCTGACCGAGACGCTGCAGGCGGAGGGCCATGAGGTGCGCTGCGCGCAGGAGGGGCTCGAGGCCCGCGATCTGCTTGCCGCGGACCCGCCCGGCACCGCCCCCGGGCCCGAGCTGGTGGTGCTGGACCTGATGCTCCCCCACGTGGACGGCTCGGTGCTGCTGGCCGAGATCCGCCGCGGCAGCGACGTGCCGGTGCTGGTGCTCTCGGCGAAGGACGCTGTGTTCACGAAGGTGGACATGCTGCGGCTGGGCGCCGACGACTACGTGACCAAACCCTTCGATCTCACCGAGCTCACCGCCCGGATCGAGGCGCTGCTGCGCCGTTCCTGGCCCGCGGCCGCGCCAGCGGGACCGCTGGCCCACGGTCCGCTCGCCCTCGATCCCGGCACCGCCCGAGTCACCCTCGACGGGACAGACGTGGCGCTGACCGCGACCGAGTTCCGCCTGCTGCACCTGCTGCTGGAGACCCCGGGCCAGGTGTTCTCCCGTCCCCGGATCTACGAGGCGGTCTGGAGCGAGCCGTTTCGGGGCGACGACGCCGCGGTCAAGACCCACGTCTCCAACCTGCGCACCAAGCTGCGCGAGAGCGGCCCCGGGCTGGACCCGATCGAGACGGTGTGGGGCCTGGGATACCGGCTGCGGGCCCTGCCGGAAGCGTGAGCACCCCGGCGATCTTCACCATTTCCTGACCTTCTGCGCTTCCGACCTCACCTCCGGCAGACCTCCGCTCCGTACGGTCGGGCCATGCCAGAGGCGATGAGGGAACACGACGGGAAGGCGGTGGCGCGGCCATGAGCGAGGACGTCCTGGTCACACGCGATCTCACCAAACGCTACGGCGAGCACGCCGCGGTGAGATCCATGAGCATCCGCCTGCGGCGCGGGCGCATCTACGGCCTGATCGGCCGCAACGGTGCCGGCAAGACCAGCCTGATGCGGCTGGTGTCCGGGCTGAGCACCCCCACCTCCGGCAGCATCGAGCTGTTCGGCTCCGGAGCATCGGCGCCGCGCCAGCAGGACCTCGCCCGCATCGGCACCCTGATCGAGTCGCCGAGCCTGCACGGCGGCATGATGGCGGCGCAGAACATGCACCTGCACCGGCTGCAGCGGGGCGTGCCCGACGCGTCCGTCGAGGAGCACCTGCTGGAGCTGGTGGGGCTCGGCGGGACCGGCCGCAAGAAGGTCAAGGACTTCTCCCTCGGCATGCGGCAGCGGCTC
>JAAZLF010000220.1 GCA_012799425.1 Actinomycetales bacterium
CGGTCCGCCCACCACGCGGCGGTCCGCCCACCACGCGGCGGTCCGCCCACCACGAGGACGGCCGCCCCCAGCACGGCCCGGCGGAGGAGCGCTGCCCAGGGGCGCGGGCCCCGCACCCCTGGGCAGGGCGCGCCGACGGCGATAGGTTCGGAGCATCGCCGCACCCAGTCACCGGGAGGAACCGATGAAGATCCGCCATCTCGTCCATTCATGCCTGCTCGTGGAGCTCTCCGGACGCCGCCTGCTGATCGACCCCGGGGCCTTCAGCGCGGAGGCCGTGCGCTCGCTGGGCGAGGAGACGCTCTCCGGGATCGACGCGGTGCTGGTGACCCACCAGCATCCGGACCATCTTGAGCGCGGACTGCTCGAGGAGGTGCTCGCGCTGGCCGTGCATGCCGAGGTGCTCGCCGAACCCGAGACCGCCGCGCAGCTCGCAGAAGCCGCCGACGGCGCCGCGGCCGTGCCCGCGAGCCGTCTGCATGCCTTCGCTGCGGGGCAGAGCCATGAGCTGCCCGCCCTCGACGGGCACGCCGCGGTGCGGATCGATGCCGTCGGCGGGCAGCACGCCGTCATCCACCCCGACATCCCTCGAGTGGGCAATTCGGGCCTCGTGATCAGCGCCGGCCAGGAGCCGAGGCTCGGGGTCACCGGCGACTCGCTCGAAGCCGTCCCGGACTTCCACGGCATCGACGTGCTCGCCTTCGCGGTCGTGGCGCCCTGGTCGAAGATGGCCGAGACGATCGACTTCCTGCGCGCGGTGGAGCCGGTGCTCGCCCTGCCCGTCCACGACGCGATCGCCAGCGACGTCGGCCGGCCGATCTTCCTGCGCCAGTCCACGCACCTCGCCCCCGAGGGCACCGAGGTGCGCGACTGGCCGGCCGACGGAACCATCGAGCTGCCCGGGGCGCCGGGTGCCTGAAGCCGCCATGGAGCACGACGGACCACGGCAGCCGCAGGCAGCGCTCGAGGCCGCCTTCCGCGCCGTGCCCCGTGAGCGCTTCCTGCCGCCGGAGCTGAGGCACCGCGCCGGCGAGGACGTCCCGCTGCCGATCGGCGAGGGGCAGACCAGCTCCCAGCCCACCACCGTGCGGAACATGCTCGCGCTGCTCGACGTGCGTCAGGGGCACCGGGTGCTGGACCTCGGCTCCGGCTCCGGATGGACCACCGCGCTGCTGGACCATCTCGTCGGCCCCGCCGGCGAGGTGCTCGGCGTGGAGCGCCAGGAGCGCCTGCTCGGCCCCGCCCGCGCCGCGCTCGCCGAGACCGCGCCGGAGCCCCGCGCCCGGCTCAGGGCCGCGCACCCCGGCGTGCTCGGCGCGCCGCAGGACGCGCCGTTCGACCGGATCCTCGTCTCCGCCGGGGCGCACCGCTGCCCGCCCGAGCTCGTGGACCAGCTGGGGGAGGACGGCGTGATGGTGATCCCCGTCCAGGAGCGGATACTGCGCGTGGTCCGGCGCGGTGAGGAGATCGAGCAGAGCACCCACGGCGCCTATCGCTTCGTGCCCCTGATCGAGGACCACTCCTGACAGGACGCGGGTCCGCACAGCGGTCACCGATGTGCAGAGCGGGCGCGGGACCGGTTAGGGTGGCCGCGTGCACGGGAGTCCGGTAGGCCGGGCTGAGAGGGAGTTCTCCAACTCCGACCGTAGAACCTGACCCGGATCATGCCGGCGCAGGGAGCTCCGCCGAGCGAACGTCGCCGCGCGCCCGTGCCCTTCGCGAAAGGCACGGCTGATGACGATCGCCTCCACCGGCACCACCACCTCCGAGCACCCCACAGCGACCCCGCTCGGCTTCGGCGTCGGGGCCCGCCTGACCGCCTCGGTGATGACCGACGACTACGCCCGAGTGCTGGTCGAGATCCTCTCCCGCCTCGACCTCACCGGGCTGGTGCGCGAGACCGGGGACGTCTCCACCTACCTCGGCGGCCACGAGTCCCACCTCCAGCGCGCCCTGATCGACCTCGCCGAGGAGCTCGCCCGCACCGAGCACCACGCCACCCTCTCCCTGACCCTCTCCCGGGGCTGCCCCGGCGAGGTGGTGTGCGAGCTGCCCGGCGGTGCCGGACCGCGCGGCACCGAGGTGCCCGAACCCCGCCGCACCGGCCGCTACGCCGCCGCCGAGTGGTCCCTGTACCCGCTCGCCGATCAGGTCTCCGAGGACGGCACCGCCCCCGACCACATGCGTGACATCTACGCCGCCATCGATCACGCCCGCGCACTGGGCACCTTCCGCGGCTCGGAGCACTTCGCCACCCGCCTCGAGGGCGACATCGGCGACGTGATCGCCACCGCGGTCGCCGGCTGGCTGCTGGTGGGGCGCAGCGTCCAGCACGTCACCAGCCATCTCACGATCTCGCTGAACAGCCCCTCCCACGAGGTGCGCGAGCTGGCCGAGGGGGCACGATGACCGCGGTGGAGACCGCCGCCGCAGCGCGGCGCGCCAGGCTGACCCTGCGCGAGATCGTGATGGTGGTGGTGCTCGGCGTGGTGTTCGGCTTCCTGTACTGGGTGTTCGTGCAGGCCTGGAACCTGCTGGCGATCATGATGGGCCCGGCCGGAGACCTCGCCCAGCACGTGCTGTTCGGGGCCTGGCTGCTGGTGGCACCGGTGGCCGTGGCGATCCTGCGCCGACCCGGCGTGGGCGTGATCGCCGAGATCCTCGCAGCGGTCATCCAGGTGGTGTTCCTGGGCAGTCCCGTGGGCCCGCTGCTGCTGCTCTCCGGCGCGCTGCAGGGGATCGGCAGCGAGCTGCCCTTCGCGCTGACCCGCTATCGGCGCTTCGGCTGGGGCGTGTTCGCGGCGTCCGGCGCGCTCGGCGCGGGCCTGGTGTTCTTCTGGACCGCCTACCGCTTCGGCTGGTACGGACAGGACCTGCTCACCCTCCGCCTCGCCGTCCAGGTGCTGTCCGGACTGGTGCTCGGCGGACTGCTCGCCAAGGTGATCGTCCGCTCCCTCGAGCGCACCGGCGTGCTCGCGAACTTCGCGATCGGAGCCCCGAGCCCCGACGATGCCATCCCGCAGCGCCGTGTCCGCTGAGCCGGCACTGCTGCACGAGGGGCCGGGGCCGGACGCGGCGGAGGCCGTCGTCGAGGCGAGGGACCTCGAGGTGGTGCTCCCCTCAGGTGACGGCGTGGGGCCCTGGTCCGGGAGCATCCGCGCCGGGGAACAGGTGCTCCTGCTGGGCCCCAGCGGCTCCGGCAAATCCACCCTGCTGCGCACCCTCGCCGGCGCGATCCCCTCCCACCAGCGCGGACGGGTCACCGGCACCGTGCGGGTGGGCGGGGTCGACCCCGTCACGGACGGCGCCCTCGCGGCCGCGCAGGTCCTCGGGCACCTCGGTCAGGATCCGGCCGACGGGGTGTGCCTGCCCCAGGTCGAGGACGATGTCGCCCTGCCCCTGGAGAGCCGCCGCGTCCCGCCGGAGCAGATCGGTGTCGGGGTCCGCGGCGCGCTCGAGCGGGCCGGGATCGGAGCGCTCGCAGACCGCTTCGCCGGCACTCTCTCCGGAGGGGAGCTGCAGCGCGCCGGTCTCGCCACGGCGCTGGCCGCCCGCCCCCGCCTGCTGCTGCTCGATGAGCCCACCGCCATGCTCGACGCCGACGGGGTGCGCGCGGTGCGGGCCGCGGTCGAGACCGCGACCGCAGCCGGCGACGTCGCCACGCTCCTGATCGAGCACCGCCTCGACGAGTGGGCGGGGGAGCAGGGCGTGGCGGGGCTGCCGACACGCACCATCGCGCTCACCGTCGACGGGACAGTCCTCGCCGACGGGCCGACTGCCCAGGTGCTCGCCCGGCACGGGGCCGCGCTGCGGGAGGCCGGATGCTGGCTGCCGCGCGAGCTCGAGCAGGCTCTCGCCGCCGATGACGCCGGGGCGGGCGTTGCACGGCCATCGCACCGCATCGCGCCGGAGGCCCCCACCACCCCGCTCACCGACGGCACGGCCTCTGCGGAGACGTCCCTGCTGGCCGTGCGCGGAGCCGACCTCGGGCACGGCGACCGCCGCGTGCTCGACTCCGTCGACCTGGACGTGCGGGCCGGCCAGGTGCTCGCCGTGGTGGGCTGCAACGGCGCCGGGAAATCGACCCTCCTGGGGGCCCTGTCCCGGCTCGATGCGCC
>JAAZLF010000221.1 GCA_012799425.1 Actinomycetales bacterium
CGTGCCCCTCCCGTCGCTGCGGGGGCTGTCTCAGGCAGCCGCCCGCGTCACTTCTTCGTCGTGGTGCTCTTCTTGCGCGGCGCGGCGCGCTGGGCGGGAGCCTTCTTCTTCGCGGGGCCCTTCGCGCGCTTCTCGGCGAGCTTCTCGATCGCGACGGACTCGGTGATCTCCTCGACCTTCTCGGTCGCGCGGAGGGACACGTTCGTGGTGCCGTCGGTGATGTACGGGCCGAAGCGGCCGTCCTTGATCACGATCGGCTTCTCGCTCGTCGGATCGGTGCCGAGCTCCTTCAGCGGCGGCTTCGCCGCGGCCCGGCCGCGCGTCTTGGGCTGGGCATAGATCTTCTCGGCCTCCTCCATGGTGATCGTGAAGATCTGCTCCTCGGTCTCTAGGGAGCGGGAGTCGGTGCCCTTCTTCATGTAGGGCCCGTAGCGGCCGTTCTGGGCGGTGATCTCGACGCCGTCCTCGGTGGTGCCGACCACGCGGGGCAGGCTCAGCAGCTTCAGCGCATCCTCGAGCGTGACGGTGGACAGGTCCATCGACTTCAGCAGCGAGCCGGTGCGGGGCTTGGGCTGCTTCGTCTTGGGGATCTTCTTGCCGTCGGCCGTGACCTGCTCCGGGAGGACCTCGGTGACGTAGGGGCCGAAGCGGCCGTCCTTCGCGACGATCTCATGACCGGACTCCGGATCGGTGCCCAGCACGCGGCCGTCGTCCTTGGCCCGCTCGAGCAGCTCCTCGGCCTTGGCGACGGTGAGCTCGTCGGGCGCGATGTCGTCCGAGACGTTCGCGCGGCGCGGGTCCGCGCCCTCGATGGGCTCGCCGTCCTCGCCCCGGGCGATCTGCTCGACGTAGGCGCCGTAACGGCCCACGCGCAGGGTGATGCCCTCGCCGATCTCGATGCTGTTGATCGCGCGGGCGTCGATCTCGCCGAGGTCGTCGACCATCGGCTTGAGCCCGATCGGGTGGTCGGAGCCGTCCGAGAGGTAGAAGTTCCGCAGGTACTCCGAGCGTGCCAGATCGCCCTGGGCCATGCGGTCCAGCTGCTGCTCCATCTGCGCGGTGAAGTCGTAGTCGATGAACGGGCCGAAGTGCTCCTCCAGCAGCCGCACCACCGCGAAGGCGGTCCAGCTGGGCACCAGGGCGGTGCCGCGGCGCAGCACGTAGCCGCGGTCCTGGACCGTGGCTACGGTCGAGGCATAGGTCGAGGGGCGGCCGATGCCGCGGTCCTCGAGCGCACGCACCAGCGAGGCCTCCGTGTAGCGCGGAGGAGGGGTGGTGGTGTGGCCGTCCGGGGTGAGCTCGCGGGTCTCGAGCATCTCCCCCTCCACCATCTGCGGCAGTCGCTTGTCGCCCTTGCCGTCGGCTTCCTCGCTGCCGTACCGGGTGGCGTCGCGCCCCTCCTCGTAGGCGGCGAGGAAGCCGCGGAAGGTGATCACGGTGCCCGCGGCGCGGAAGGTCGCGGTGCGGGAGTTCTGCTCGAGCAGCAGCTCGACGGTGGAGGTGGTGCCCTTCGCGTCGGCCATCTGGGAGGCGATGGTGCGCTTCCAGATCAGCTCGTA
>JAAZLF010000222.1 GCA_012799425.1 Actinomycetales bacterium
AATGCGGTGACGTCACCGCGCTGGCGATGGTTGAAGGACACGTCCAGCACCTTGCCGGCCTTCTGCGCGGCGGCGACCATGCGGGCGGCGGCCTCGCCGGTCTGGGCCATCGGCTTCTCGGTGAGCACGTTCACGCCCGCCTCGAGGGCGTGGACGGCCATCGGACGGTGGAGGAAGGTGGGCGTGGCGATCGAGACGACGTCGAGCTCCGCCTCGGCGATCATCTGCTTCCAGTCCTGGTAGCGGCCGGGCACGTCGTGCTCCTGGCCGAACCGCTCCAGCAGGTGCTCCTCCATCGCGGAGATCGCGACGAGGTCGACGGCGGGGTCGGCGGCGTAGGCGGCCACGTGCTGCTGGCCGGCCCAGCCCAGGCCGATCACGCCGGCGCGCAGGGGGCGCTGCGCGCCCTCCGGTGCTGCAGAGGTCATGGTGTGCGGTTCCCTTCGATCGGTGGGTGGTGGGTGGACCGTCGGCGACGGTCCGGCGCTGTGGAGCGCGGGCCCGGCACGGCGTCTCAGACGTCCGTGGCGAGCAGGTCCAGGGGGTCCCCGCGCAGGCGCGCGAGAGCGAGCTCGATCGCGCCGCGCACGACCACGTCGCGGCCCAGCGCGCTGGCCCGCAGTTCAGGGTAGGGCGGTGTGGCGATGTGCGGAAGCGCGGTCCGGGAGTGGTCGAGCACGGGACCGATCGCCTCGGCGATCGCTCCGGCGACGACCACGGTCTCCACGCCGAGCAGGCTGGAGAGGATCGCGGCGATGCGGGCCAGGCGCTCGCCCAGTCGGGAGAGGATGTCGCGGGCGAGCGGGTCGCCGGCCTGGGCCGCGGAGAAGACGTCGATCGCGGTGAGCTGCGCGGCGGGGATCGCGCTGAGCGCGGGCGAGCTCTCCCCGGCGGCGAGGGCTTCGAGGGCCCAGCGCCGGGCGAGGGCGGCGATGCCGTCGGCCCCGCGGGAGTCCTCGAGCACACCGTCGAGGAAGCGCATCTCGCCGGCGCCTCCCCCGGCCCCGCGCAGCAGTCGGCCGTCGACGATGAGACCCGCGCCGAAGCGCTCTCCCATCAGCAGCGTGGCGAGGTGGTCGGTCGCGGTTCCCGCTGCGGGATCGGCGAGCGCGTGCTCGGCGAGGACGGCGAGGTTCGCGTCGTTCTCGACCAGGACCCTGCCCTCCAGCGCGTCGACGAAGCCGGGGTTCATCGCGGGCCAATAGCCCTGGTCGCCGCGGGGCGAACGTCCGGCGGCGTCGACGGGGGCGGGCACTCCCACCACGGTGAGCAGGCGGCGGCTGCGCCGGTCGCCCGCCTGCGCGATCACCTCGTCGAGCAGCTCGCGGACGGCCCGGGTCCGTTCCTGCGCGGCGGCGCGCTGCCCCTGCTCCCCCTCGCCGACGGTCCCTTCGAGGGGGCGCCGCCCCACTGCGAGCTCCCGGCCGCGCAGGTCCGCGACGCGCGCGGTGAGGGTGTGCTGGCCGGCGTCGACCCCGACCAGCACCGCGGCATCCTCGCGCAGCACGAAGTGGCGGGCGGGGCGGCCGCGCTGGACCACGCCCTCGTCCCGCTCCGCGGTCTCGCGGAGCCACCCGGCCTGCTCGAGCTCGGCGCATACGCCGAGCACCGTGGCCCGGGTCAGGCCCGTGGCGGTCATCGCATCCGCCGCGGTGAAGGCGGGCGCGCGCAGGGCGTGCTGCATCAGGGCCTGCCGGTTGGCGCGGCGCAGCAGCTGCGGGGAGCTGGCACCCCGGTCGCGCATCTTTGACATCGTCGGCTCTCCGCCCCCATACTTCCGATAGGCCGTAAATATAACACCTGACGTATCTATGGTCGCATCTGACAGCGGGGCTCAGGCCCCCTTCCGCGAAGGAGACGGCGTTGTCATCCTCGAACGCCCCGAACGGGCTCCTCTCACGTCGGTCCCTGCTGGCCGGCACGGGCGGGCTCCTGGCCGCCGCGACCCTGCCCGCGTGCACGGGATCGAGCGGCCATTCCCTGCTCACCCTCCACCAGTCCAAGCCCGAGGCGATCCCCCACTTCAGCCAGCTGGCCGCGGAGTTCACCGCGTCCCAGGAGCGGTTCGCCGTCCAGCACGACATCGCCACCAACCTCTCGGCGAGCTTCGTGCGCAACAGCCCGCCGGACCTGGGCTGCCTGAACTACAACCTCGAGATGGGTCGCTTCATGGAGCGCGGTGCCCTCTCGGACCTCGCCGACATGCCCGAGGCCGCGATGATCCGCGAGGACGTCGCCGAGCTCGCCGACTGGTACCCCACCTACGAGGGGCGCACCAGCGTGATCCCCTACTCGGTCACCGCGGCCTCGGTGATCTACAACCGGCGCCTCTTCGCCGAGCACGGCCTCGAGGTCCCCACCACCTGGGAGGAGTTCCTCACCGTCTGCGAGACGCTCCAGGCCGCGGACGTCACCCCGATCTACGCGACATTCCTGGACCCCTGGACCATCGCCCAGGGCCTGTTCGACTACACCGTCGGCGGGATGGTCGACGTGCGCAGCTTCTACGCCGGGATGAACGAGCTGGGCGAGGACGTGGGCCCCGACTCCGAGGTCTCCTTCCAGCGCACCCTGCTCGAACCGGTCCAGCGCATGCTGGAGCTGATCCCCTTCACCAACCCCGACGCGCCCCGGCGCGGGTACGGGGACGGGAACACGGCGATGGCCCAGGAGCAGGCCGCCATGTACTTCCAGGGCCCCTGGGCCTTCGGCGAGATCGAGAAGGCCGGCACCGACCTCGACCTGGGCACCTTCCCGCTGCCGATGACCGAGGATCCGTCCGATCTGAAGGTGCGCGTGAACATCGACCTCTCGCTCTGGATCCCGGAGGCCGCCGACCAGCAGGAGGGCGCCCGCGCATTCCTGCAGCACCTCATGCGGCCCGAGGTGCAGAACCCCTACAACGACGCCTTCCTCGCCTTCGGCACCACGAAGGACGCGCCGCCGGTCACCGACGACCGGATCTCCGAGATGCAGTCGTACTACGACGAGGGCCGCTTCTACATGGGCGCCTCGCAGTTCATCCCGAACTCGATCCCCGCCCAGAACTACATCCAGTCGATCGTCGGCGGTGCGGACCCCGAGCAGGTGCTCGCACGCATGGACGCCGACTGGTCCCGCCTGGCCTTCCGGGAGTGATCGCGCCATGACCGAGCAGCAAGGAGCGTCCATGTCGACGACGACAACGCATCGCACCACCGCCGAGGAGGGCGCGAGGGACAGCACAGCCCCGCTGACCCATCGTCGGCGCCGCACCGACCCCCTCTACTACCTGTTCCTGTTCCCCTCGCTGACCCTGTTCAGCCTGGCGGTGACGCTGCCTGCCGTGCTCGGCTTCGGCTACAGCTTCACCAACTCGATCGGCTTCGGCGACTGGGAGTTCATCGGGCTGAGGAACTACATCGCGATGTTCCGCGACCAGGGCATCCTGGGCTCCTACGCCTTCACCCTCGGCTTCGCGCTGGTCACCGTGATCCTGGTGAACGTGCTCGCCTTCGCGCTCGCCCTCGGGCTGACCTCGAGGATCCGCTTCACCACGGCGCTGCGCACCATCTACGTGATCCCGATGGTCATCTCCGGCATCGTCATCGCCTTCGTGTTCCAGTACCTGTTCGCCAACACGGTCCCGGGGATCGGCGCGAGCATCGGCTCGGACGCCCTGTCCACCTCGATCCTCGCCAGCCCCGACTGGGCGTGGCTGTCGATCGTGATCGTCACCGCCTGGCAGTCGATCCCCGCCACGATGCTCATCTACATCGCGGGCCTGGTCACCATCCCCGGGGACGTCTACGAGGCCGGGTCGATCGACGGGGCGACGGGCTGGCAGAGCCTGCGGCACATCACGCTGCCGCTGGTCTCCGGGTTCATCGTCATCAACACCATCCTGGGCTTCAAGAACTACCTCAACGCCTACGACATCATCGTGGGCCTGACCGACGGCGGCCCCGGCGTCGCGACCCGCAGCGTGGCCATGGCGATCTTCCGCGGGTTCGAGGGCGGCGACTACGCCTACCAGATGGCCAACGCGATGGTGTTCTTCCTGATCTCCATCGCCCTCGCGCTGCTCCAGCTCCGCGTCACCCGAGGAAGGACGGCGTTCTGATGATGTCGACTGCCACCCCTGCCGCTGCGACGACCCCCTCGCACTCCGCTCCTGCCGCCCCCGGCACCCGCCCGGCGCGCCGCCGCCGCGGAAAGGTGGGCAGGAACCGCACCAACTGGACAGCGACCGTGCTGCTGATGGTCGGTTCCCTGGCCGTGCTGGTGCCGCTGTTCGTCACCGTGAACATGTCGCTGAAGACCACCGGCCAGGCGGTCGACGGCAACGCGTTCTCCCTGCCCGCGCCGTTCACGCTCTCGAGCTTCGCCGAGGCCTGGAACCTCACGAACTTCCCCCGCGGCTTCGCGATCTCGATCTTCGTCACCACCCTCGCGGTGGTGGGCGAGATCCTGATCTCCGCGCTCGCGGCCTTCGCGATCGTGCGCAACTGGGACCGCCGGCTCTTCCGCTGGTCGTTCTTCTACCTGCTGGCGGCGATGTTCATCCCCTTCCCCGTGGTGGCGCTGCCGCAGATCCAGCTGACCGGCATGCTCGGCCTCGACAATCCGCTGGGTGTGGCGATCCTCCACATCGCCTTCGCCCTGGCGTTCAACACGCTGCTGTTCACCGCATTCCTGCGCACGATCCCGCTCGAGCTCGAGGAGTCGATGCGGATGGACGGCGCGGGCACCTGGAAGGTGTTCTGGCGGCTGATCCTGCCGTTGCTGGGTCCGATGTGCGCGACCGTGGGCATCTTCGCCTTCATCCAGTCCTGGAACGACTTCATGATGCCCTCGCTGATCATCTCGGATCCCTCCCTGCAGACCGTGCCCGTGCTGCAGGAGATGTTCCAGACCCAGTTCAGCAACAACTACAACGTGGCCTTCTCGTCCTACCTGATGGCCATGGCGCCCGCGATCATCGTCTACCTGGTCGCGCAGCGCTGGGTGATGTCCGGCCTCACCCAGGGCGCCATCAAGTGATCCGCCGGGGGCACGATCCGGCGAGCACCGGTCCGTGCGCCCGCACGTCCCCGACCGATCAAGCACCCACCCCCTACGACCCGGAGGTACTCCGACCGTGACCACCGCTCCCGTGACAGTCCCCACCGCCCCGCAGGCCGACGCCGACTGGTGGCGCCAGGCGTCCGTCTACCAGATCTACCCGCGCTCCTTCGCCGACGCCAACGGCGACGGCATCGGCGACCTGCGCGGCATCATCTCCCGCGTGCCCTACCTCGAGAAGCTCGGCGTGGACGCCGTGTGGCTGAGCCCGTTCTACCCCTCGGCCCTCGCCGACGGCGGCTACGACGTGGACGACTTCCGCGACGTCGATCCGAAGATCGGCACGCTGGAGGAGTTCGACGAGATGGTCGCCGCGCTCCACGGCGCCGGCATCAAGCTGGTGGTGGACCTGGTCCCCAACCACACCTCGGACCGCCACGAGTGGTTCCGCGAAGCCCTGGCCTCCCCGAAGGGCTCCAACGCCCGGGAGCGCTACATCTTCCGCGACGGCGAGGGCGAGGACGGCGAGCTGCCCCCGGCGGACTGGACCTCGATCTTCAACGGCCCGGCCTGGACCCGCGTCGAGGACGGCCAGTGGTACCTGCACAGCTTCGCCACCGAGCAGCCCGACCTCAACTGGAAGCACCCCGAGGTGCACGAGGACTTCAAGCGCACCCTGCGCTTCTGGTCCGACCGCGGGGTGGACGGCTTCCGCATCGATGTCGCGCACGGGCTGGCGAAGGACCTCGGCGAGGTGCTCCCCTCGAAGGCGGAGCTGAAGGCGATGCCGAAGGACGGCACCCATCCGCTGTGGGACCGGGACGAGGTCCATGAGATCTATGCCGAGTGGCGCGAGGTGTTCGAGGAGTACACCCCGGCCCGCACCGCCGTGGCGGAGGCCTGGGTCGAGACCGCGGAGCGCCGTGCGAAGTACGCGAGCCCGAAGGGCCTGGGCCAGGCGTTCAACTTCGACCTCATGGAGGCGGACTTCGACGCGACGCACTTCCGCGACATCGTCACCGACAACCTCGGCCAGTCCGCGAAGACCGGCTCCTCCACCACCTGGGTGTTCTCCAACCACGACGGGGTGCGCCACGCCACCCGGTACGGCCTGCCGCCGCGCGCCGGGCGTGACGTGAAGCAGGGAGCGGAGTGGGTGCTCGCCGGCGGGCCCGACGACGGCATCGATCGTGAGCTGGGACTGCGCCGGGCGCGCGCGGCGACGATGTTCGAGCTCGCCCTGCCCGGCAGCGCCTACCTCTACCAGGGTGAGGAGCTGGGGCTGCACGAGGTGGCCGAGATCCCCGACGAGCAGCGCCAGGACCCCTCCTTCTGGCGCTCCACCCCGCAGACGCGCGGCTGGGACGGCCTGGGCCGTGACGGCTGCCGCGTGCCGCTGCCGTGGACCCGCGAGGGCGAGTCCTTCGGCTTCGGCAGCAACGGTGCACACCTGCCCCAGCCGGCCTGGTTCGCGGACTTCTCCGTCGAGGCGGAGGACGGCGTGGAGGGCTCGACCCTCGAGATGTACCGCGCGGCCCTCGCGCTGCGCCGTCAGCTGCAGAGCGCCGAGTCGCTCGAATGGGACGAGCGCCTCTCGACCGACGACGTGCTCGCCTTCGAGCGCCCCGGCGGCTGGCTGAGCATCACCAACTTCGGTGACGACGCCGTCGCTCTCCCCGACGGCGAGGCGCTGCTGTCCAGCGCCTCGCTCGAGGCGGACGAGGAGGGCGGGCTGCTCCTGCCCGGTGCCACGACTGTGTGGATGCGCCGCACGGCCTGAGATCGAGAAGGGGGGGCGCCCCGGACCGCTGCTGCGCGCGGCGGGCCGGGGCGTTCG
>JAAZLF010000223.1 GCA_012799425.1 Actinomycetales bacterium
GACGCCTCGCAGATCGCCGACGCCTCGCAGCTCCCGGGCGCATCGCCCGTCGCGAGTGTCTCGCCGATCGCAGGCGCCTCGGAGCCCTCGGAGGCGTCGTCACGCCTCGACGCCTCCGCGCTCCGCACCCGAGCGGAAACGCTCGAGGCCGGCGGTGACCGCGCCGGAGCCGAGGCCGTCCTCGCGCTCGTCCTGGCGGCGGATGCATCCCAGGTCGCGGACGTCGACCACTACCTGGAACTGGTCGGGGGCCTCGGGCTCCCCGGCCGACGGGTGAACTGGGCGCTGCGCCGACTCCGCTCCGACGTGGGCGACGATCCGAGCCAGCACCGCGCCGCCGCCGACTACGCGATCTCGCGAGGCTACTCCGACCTCCTCGCCCGGCTCGGCGAGAGCCCGGAGCCGATGACGCGTGCCATCGTGCAGCTCAACGCGGCAGCCGGCGCCGAGGGGGACGGCGAGTCCGGCGAGATCGAGGCGTCCGTCCTCGAGTCGATCCGGAACGACCTGGGACTCAGCGCCGAGGACGCGCAGGATGCGCTTCTCGCGGTCATGCTCGCGCGAGGGAACCGCCGGCGCGCCAAGGCCCTGCTGTCCGAGGTCGAGGATGCTCGCCTCCCCGCTGAGTCGCTGCGCCGCGAGATCCGCCGGCTCATCACTGCGGGACGGACGAAGAAGTCCCTCCCCTATGTCGAGGCGTATCTGCGAGCGCGGCCGGAGGATGCCTGGGCGCTCGCCCTGCACACGCAGCTCGCGACCGCAGCGCCCACGAACTATCAGCTCGGGAAATCGGGCTTTCCCCTCCCGAAGCACCGCCCGGAGCCCGCCTTCGACGCGGTGCCGAACCGGGTGCACTACCTGCTGCACAACTCCCTGCCGTATCACTCCGCCGGGTACGCGACCCGCACCCACGGCCTGCTCAAGGAGCTGAACGACGCGGGCTGGGATGTCGACGGCGTCACGCGGCTCGGCTATCCCTACGACATGCCGGGCAAGGAGGATCTCCCCGATGCCCCGCCCCATGAGGTCATCGACGGGGTCGACTACCTCCGCCTGCTCACCGGGCGGCAGATCGAGAAGAAGAACCCGCTGTACAACTACGTCGGGCGATACTCGACCGAGCTGAGCAGGATCGCGCAGCGCGACCGCCCCGCGATCATCCATGCCGCCTCGAACCATTGGAACGGGCTCACCGGCGTGACCGTCGCCCGGAAGCTGGGCATCCCCTCGATCTACGAGATCCGGGGCCTGTGGGAGATCACCCGCGGCTCGCGGAACCCCGAGTGGGCGGCGAGCAACATGTACAAGTACATTGCCCGCATGGAGTCCGACGCGGCGAAGGGCGCGACCCGGGTCTTCACTATCACAGGCGCTCTGCGCGATGAGATGGTGCGGCGCGGGGTGGAGGCGGAGAAGATCACCGTGCTGCCGAACGGGGTCGACACCGAGCGCTTCACCCCGATCCCCCGCGACGAGGAGCTCGCCCGCGAGCTCAGGGTCCAGGGGAAGACCGTGATCGGATACGTCGGATCGATCCTGGACTACGAAGGCCTGGGACTGCTCATCGACGCGGCGGCGACCCTCGCCGCGGAGCGCGATGACTTCCATGTCCTGCTGGTCGGGGACGGCGCCGAGCTCGAGTCGTTCCGCGACCGCGTGCGCGAGGACGGGCTGGACCGAGTCATCACCTTCACCGGTCGGGTCCCCCATGAGGATGTCGAACGGTACTACTCGCTCGTGGACATCACGCCCTTCCCCCGCCTGCCCCTGCCGGTGTGCGAGATGGTCTCACCGCTGAAGCCCTTCGAGGCGATGGCCATGGGCAAGGCCGTGGTCGCCTCGGACGTCGCCGCCCTCGCGGAGATCGTCACCCCGGGCGCCAACGGTCTGCTGCATGCCAAGGGCGAGGCGGGAAGCCTGACGGCGGAACTGCGCCGGCTGCTCGACGATCCGGAGCTGGTGGGTCGCCTGGGCGCCCAAGCCCGGGAATGGGTCGTGCAGAACCGTGATTGGCGACAGATCTCCACCATCGTGGCGGAGACCTACGCGGAGCTCGCCGAGGGGCCGCGGGGGTGAAGGCCCTCCACCGGGACCGACGTGCAGGGGCAAGAGGCCGTCCCCGCCGTCGGCCCGGCCGACGTCAGTCCCAGCTGCGCTCGACCTCAGCGATGGTGACGTCCTCACCCTCGATCTGCACGGACCACACCCGCGGACCGCGCATCAGCATCGCGCTGAGCTGGCCGGTAGTGGAGACGTAGGAACGGATCACCGCAAGCTCCTGGGGAGCTGAGGGAGCGATCAGCACCACCGAGCGCTTGCGGGTACGTGACGACAGGGCCGTGAGGAGGGTGGCCGCCTCGAGGGTCTTCCACTTCGTGGCGATCCAGGCGTGGGGGTCGCCCTCCTTAGCGACGTGCCGCGACAGGGCCGGTACGGTGCCGAGCCACGTCATGTTCATCGTCTGGTCGTCAGATCGCAGCTCGAAGCCACGATCGTGGCGGCGGGAGAGCACACCGATGTCAACGATCCAGTTCTGTTCGATCGGGGTCGGGTCGGAGGTCTCGTCCCAGACGATCCAGCAGTCAGGGCCGGTGAGGTAGAGGACGCGTCGCCGCATCTCGACGTCCTGGTATCCATGGTCACGCACCACGGCATCATGAACCGCCTCCGTGGCGGTGAAGCGCTCCAGCTCCACTTCGGCGCGCAGGGAGTGAACCTGCTCGGGAAGACGCGCGATGTTGTGCGCATCCTGCGAGAGGAAGTGGTTCCGCGTCGCGTCGCCCGTCTGGTAGCTGTAGTAGCCGCTGTCGCTCAACCACGGGCGGCCCCGCGAGTACAGGTGGACCCCCCCTCGATCCTGATGAGAGTGCGAGAGCACGTCATGGCCGAACCGGAGGATCATGTGGGACTCCGCGGCCAGAGGGCGCTCCTGTCCCCATCCGCTGCGGGAGACGACATAGCCGCGCTCATAGGCGACGGCAGTCTCCGTGGGCGCCTCGCCGTCCTTCCCCTGGGTGGCGACATATTCGACGTGCGGTCCGAGACCCCGAGACACCGGCACGCGCTTCGTATCGCCGATCTGGGGCAGCATGCCGTTCGGGAGCACCATCTGGGCGAGCGCGGTGCTTCCGGCCTCGAGCCGCGCGGCAGCGAAGGAGGGGATCTTGAGACCTTCCGCCTCGATGCGTGCCCAGGCCTGCGTCCACCACTTCAGGTTCATCTCGTGGTAGCCGACGGCGCCCTCGTCATTCGCGCCCTGGGCGTCGAAGGTGGACTTGAACTGCTTCGCCATACGGTCATACGCCGTGTTGAGCGCGCGGCGATCACGCAGCAGTGCGGCGACCACCACCAGCCCTGAATGCTGATGCAGCGCGTGGTTCTTCTTGACGATGTTGGCCTCGTCCATCAGCCAGTCCAAGTGGTACTGGAGGAGGGGGATGTACCAGTCGTCCTCGGGCCTGATCAGGGGCGCACCGAGGCTCAGCTGGATGGCGCGGTTGCCGTCGGCCATATCCTTCCAGGCGAAGAGCCCCGGGGCCTTCTTCGCCGGGATGTTCTTCGCGCCCCAGGATTTCGCGACACGGCGCCATTCCTCGGCTGCTGCCTCGTCACCCTCGAGGGCGGACCACCGCAGCGGGTTCAGCCACCGCAGGGTGTGGTGCTGGAACTGCCAGTTGCGGTCCTTATAGGGGTCGGCCTTCCAGTCCGTGACGTCCCCTGTCCAGTTCGGGTGCGGCGGAAGGCGGAGGGTGCTGGCCTTGACGAGCTTGGTGAGCGTCTCATGCTTCGCCGGCTTGCCGTAGACCGTGCCGAAGGCCTGGCGCTCTGCGACGCCGAGATCGAGGTCCTCGACGGACGTGACGTTCTGGGAAGGCACGGACGTTCCTCCGATGAAGAGAACTGGTGGGTCGCCTCAGTGTACGGAACCCGTTACCCCTGATCGTCATCGGATTGTTCCCGATGTCTCCGCTCCCACACCAGCCTGAACTTCGGCTGGTAGAAGGGACGGTCCTGGGATCGGAGGTCGGTGAAGTGCTCCGGGTTCCGCTCGACGGTGTAGGCCAGCGCGTTCTGATCGAGCGTCCAGCTGTGCGGCTGGGTCAGACCGTGCGCGAGATAGTTCTGCAGATCATTCAGCACGGGCGTGCCGAGAACGCGCTGCTGGAGCGCGACGTTGCCCGCGAGATACCGGCGCCAGGGATGCAGCGCAGCGAATCCCGTCATGCTGGGCAGGGCGAAGGTGAGTGGGGAGACCTTGCGCAGATACTCGCGGGGATCGACATCCGTGGCGAGATCTGCGTCCATCAGATAGACGCTCGAGTAGCGCTCCAGGAGCATCTCGGGCGCGAAGAACCGGGCGGAGGCGTAGAACGTGACCTGGTCGATCACGGCAGGGGGAATCGGGATGCGGTAATAGTGCACGTTGATCGGGGACCCGCTCCGGTTGAGGCGAGCGAGTGAGCGTGCGAATCCTTCTCCATCGGCGAGGGTGGATCGAGCGTCCTCCTCATCGCCGCAGAGCAGGAAGGTGTAGTCCACATCCGGCATCTGCTGAGCGTAGAAGAGCAGCATCGGCGCATAGGTCCGATAGAACCCGGGGTCCATGGCGATGACGATGCTGGTCCCGTTGCTCGGCTCCCGAACATCGAGGGGGACGATGCTGTTCCGGATCGCCCGGGCCGTGTCCACGTCAGCACTCTCGATCTCCTCGGCGGAGAAGTACGTCTTGTTGCCGGTCTCGAGATAGAAGTGCTCGATGAGACCTGAGACATCGAGCTCGCGCACCCTGGCGAAGTGGACCGCTGCCTCGCGCCGATCTCGCACGCTGTGCAGCTTGCCGAAGGTGGTCTCGACGGCGATCTGAGCTGCGGTCGAGGCGAACACTCCGCGGTGCGCCTGCACGTGCTCCTCCAGCGCGGTGAGCACGCCCCCGATTGGACCGCCGCGGAGCACGGAGGCGAGACCGCGGTTCACCATCACGTCATAGAGAGAGACGGTGGCCCGCAGGAAATCGACGTGGGGGTCGCCGAACAGCGCGGCCTGCTTCTCGAGGAAGGCACGCGCGCGGGCGACGTGGCTGCCGGCCGGGTCGCGGTTCAAGGCGTCGAACAGCGAGCGGTGCAGGCCCCGCAGAGCGACGGAGAACACCTCGGGGTCGACCGCTGCGGCGCGGGCGACAGCGCGGGGGGACATGGATTCCAGTCTCTCGAGATCTCCTCGTCGCAGCGCGGAGATCACCTTGGAACCGTCATCGACAGGGGCGTAGGGCGACGCGTCCGTCCACGCTGCGTCGGTCCTGTTCTGCAGTTTGTACTTCTTCGGCCTGTTCGCCTGGAGGATCTGCTCCACCGACGCCGGATCCGGGGCGGCGAAGGCGAATGCTCCATCGCGCTGCTGGAAGGCGATCCGCCCGGCCCCTGCTGCGAGGGCCTCCTTCGCGATCTGCCGTGCGAGGCGGGAAGCTCCAGCCCCCTTCAGTTCAGCGTCCATTTCGATACCGTAGCAATCCGTTGCTCGGCCACTGAGCACCCCGCAGGGTCACTGCTCGTCATCCGGGAAGGATCACAAGCGTCGAGCTGGCGCGATGGAC
>JAAZLF010000224.1 GCA_012799425.1 Actinomycetales bacterium
CATCGATCTCGTCGCCGAAGAACTCGATGCGGATCGCGAGCTCCTCGTACATCGGGATGATCTCGACCGTGTCGCCGCGCACCCGGAAGGTGCCGCGCTCGAAGGCCACGTCGTTGCGGTCGTACTGCATGTCCACGAAGCGGGTGAGCAGCTCGTCGCGGTCCAGCTCGTCGCCGACCTCCAGCTGCACCATCCGGTCCACGTACTCCTGCGGGGTGCCCAGGCCGTAGATGCAGGAGACGGAGGAGACCACCACCACGTCGCGCCGGGTGAGCAGCGAGTTCGTCGCGCTGTGGCGCAGCCGCTCCACCTCGGCGTTGATCGAGGAGTCCTTCTCGATGTAGGTGTCCGACTGCGGGACGTACGCCTCGGGCTGGTAGTAGTCGTAGTAGGAGACGAAGTACTCCACCGCGTTGTTCGGCAGCAGCTCACGGAACTCGCTCGCGAGCTGCGCGGCGAGGGTCTTGTTGTGCGCCATGATCAGGGTGGGGCGCTGCACCTGCTCGATCAGCCAGGCGGTGGTCGCCGACTTGCCCGTGCCGGTCGCTCCGAGGAGCACCACGTCCTGCTCGCCGTCGTTGATGCGACGTGCGAGATCGGCGATCGCCTCGGGCTGATCGCCGGAGGGCGAGTACTCCGAGACGACTTCGAAGGGATGTTCGGCGCGGACCAGATCGGTGACGGGACGCATGGCACGAGCCTACGACCCGGGGCCGACGCACGACACGCCCTGCGCCTCGGTCAGCGCAGGGCGGAATCCTCGGCCCGGGCGAGCACTGCCTCGAGCGCGTGCAGGGCGCGGATGGCGAGCGTCCCACGGCCCGCGGTGTTCAGCACCAGGCGGTCCGCGCGCCGGATCCGTTCGAGGTCGCTGACCTGCGCGGCCATGATCGACTCGACGTACTCGCGATCCTTCCCCCGGTCGCGCATGACCCGGAACACACGGTCCTCACGGCGAGCGAGGACAGCGACGACCGCGCGGTAGTCGCCGTCGCGCTCCTTCTCCAGCAGCAGCGGGCTGTCGTGGATGACCAGCCGCTCCCCCGTGTCGGCCGCCTCCTGCTCCTCGCGCGCCACGGCCTCGTCGACTCGTCCCAGCACGATCCGCTCGAGGTCAGCGCGGGCCACCGGATCACTGAACACCCGCCGCGCCATCGCTGCGCGGTCGACCGTGCCGCGCTCGGTGCGGAACTGCTCACCGAACTGCCCGATCGCCTCCTCGACCCCTTCCCCGGGGGCGTCCAGCACGGCGCGCGAATGAGCGTCGAGGTCGATCACCCGGTGCCCGGCCTCTCTCCAGATCGCGGCAACGGTGGACTTGCCGGAGCCGATGCCGCCGGTGAGGCCGAGACGGAGCGGAGCGGTGCGGATCGCCATGCTCCGATGGTACGGCCGTAAGGGCCGTCACGGGATGGTTCCCGCAGGTGGCACGCGGGACGTACGGTGCAGGGGTGGACCCCCTCGAGCTGCTGATCACGAACGACGTGCTGCGCATCATGGACCTGCTGGGAGTGTTCGTGATGGGCGTCGCGGCGGGTGCTCTGGCCTCGCGGCTCAACTTCGACGCCGTGGGGTTCGCCATCATCGGCATCGCGGCCGGTCTGGGCGGCGGCATCGTCCGTGACCTGATCCTCGACTACGGCACGCCTGCGGCCTTCGCAGGGCCCGCCTACCTCGCCTGCGCACTCGGGGGTGCGGCGTTCTCGTTCCTCATCTCGACCGAAGGACCCTGGTGGAGACGCCTGGTCACTGGTCTGGACATCGCGGCGATGGGGCTGTGGGCCGCCACCGGCACCGCGAAATCGCTCGGCTACGGCCTGGACGTGCTGCCGGCGATCCTGCTGGGGATCACCAGCGCTGTGGGCGGGGGCGTGATCCGCGACGTCCTGGTGGGGCGGATCCCGGCGATCTTCGGCGGCGGTCCGCTGTACGCGACCGGCGCGCTGGTCACCGCGGTGCTCACCTGGCTCGTGGTCGCGCTCGGGATGCCGTCCCCGCTGGTGCTGGTCGCCGTCGCCGTCGGCTCGCTGCTCGCCGGCCTCGCCGCCTGGCGGCGGTGGACCCTGCCGGCCCACAGCGAGTGGCAGGTGACGATGTCCGCCGCTCAGCTGAAGCGTCTGGTGCGCCGCACGCGCAAGGACGAGCGCGAGCGCGTGGCGCTGGAGACCGGTGCGGTGCCCGTCGTCGATGCGAGCACCGATGACCTCGCCGGCGATGTCCTCGCAGACGATCCCGATGCGGCCGGATACGAGGACCGCGTCTTCCGCGAGGCCGACCCGGAGGATCTGCCCGGCACCGTCGAGCACGACGGCCGGGCACGGCCCGACGACGACATCTCGGGCGGCTCCCGCTGATCCGTGATCAGGGGCGCAGCAGCTCCAGGATCTGGGCGACGTCGTCGGCAGCGAGCTGACCGGGCGCGGATCCGGCCCCAGCGGTCGAGAAGGTCGCGGCGCTGCCGAACGTCTCGGCCGCCACGCGGCTGCTCACCCCGAGCGTCCCCATGCTGATGGCGATGTGCGGGCCGCTGAGCTCCTCGGCGACCGTCAGACTGGCCGAGAGCAGGGTCAGCACGTCCCGGGCGCTGTGCGGGGTGACCGCGATCTTCGGCACGTCGGCCCCGAGGCGACGCTGGGAACGGAGGATCTCGGTCAGGGTGTGCTCCGACGGGGTGGCGTCCACGTCGTGGAAGGACCCGACGACGACCGTGCCGTGGCGGTGGGCGGCGGAGATCACGCGCTCCACCATCCCCGGATCGCGCGAGGTCTCGATATCGACCAGATCGACGGACGCCTGGGTCCCGGCGCGCCGCCCGCTGATCAGGCTCTCCAGCAGGATGCCGAGGTCGCGGTCCGCGATCGGCCGGGAACCGCCCTCGTGCGCGGTGCGGAAGGTGACCAGCAGGGCACGGTCCGGGCCGAGCGCTCCTCGCAGCGCCGGCAGAGCGCCGAGCACGGCATCCCGATGCTCCTCGACATCCTCGAGGTCGGGGCGGAAGCGATCCAGCCGCCACTCCATGATCCGGGCCGGGGTCTGCGCCGCCCTGGCAGCCTGCTCCAGGAGATCCTCCTGGTACGCCTCCACCAGGGGGACGATGATCTCGGGTCGACCACGTCCCAGCTCGATACCTCGCACCGTGGCGGTGCGGCGGCGCGCATCGGTCTGCGGTGCGGCGTCCGCCGTGGAGATCTCGTCCTCGGGCGCGGTCTCGTGTTCCATCTCGGTCCTCACTCCTCGGTGATCGCGGCGTAGGCGGACAGCAGCAGCGCGGGGTCCGGCCCCTCGATCCTGGATACGGTACCGATGCGATCCAGGACGACGAAACGCAGCAGGCCCGCGCGGGTCTTCTTGTCCCGCTTCATGGCGTCCTCGAGCTTCGGCCACTGGCGGTCACGGTAGGTGGTCGGCAGGCCGAGGGAGGTGAGGATCGAGCGGTGGCGGTCCACCTCCTCCTCCGAGAGCTTCCCGAAAAGGTGCGAGAGCTCGGCGACGAACATCATGCCCACGCTGACCGCCGCGCCGTGGCGCCACAGGTAGCGCTCGTTGCGCTCGATCGCGTGGGCGAGGGTGTGGCCGTAGTTGAGGATCTCGCGATTCCCCTGTTCGGTGAGATCCCCGGAGACCACCTCGGCTTTGACCCGGATCTTGCGCTCGACCAGCTCGCGGAAGGCGCCGCTGGTGACGTCGAGCGCCGCGGCGGGATCCTCCTCGATGATCTCGAGGATCCGCTCGTCCGCGATGAAGCCGCCCTTGACGACCTCCGCCATCCCTGCGGCGACATCGTTCGCACCGAGGCCGCCGAGGACGTCCAGATCGGCGACCACTGCGATGGGCGGGTGGAAGGCGCCGACGAGGTTCTTGCCCTCGGAGGTGTTGATCCCGGTCTTACCGCCCACGGCGGCGTCGACCATCGCAGCGACGGTGGTGGGCACCTGGAGCACGTCCACGCCGCGCAGCCAGGACGCCGCGACGAAGCCGGCCAGGTCGGTGGCGGCGCCGCCGCCCAGACCGATCACGAGGTCGGTGCGGCCGATCTCCGCCTGACCGCACACGCCCCACAGGAATCCGGCGACCTGAGCGGTCTTCGCCTCTTCGCCGTCGGGGACCTCTGCGGCGAAGGCCTGGCGGCCCGTCTCCGAGACGCCGGCGCGGAGCTGCTCGGCGACCTCGCGCAGGCTCGGCTGATGGATGATCACGATCCGGCGGGCACGCTCGGGCAGGAGGGCAGGGACCTCGGCGAGCAGGCCGCGGCCGACGTGCACGTCGTAGCCTCCGGTCGGGGTGGTCACGGGGATCACGGTGGTGCTCATGAGGTCTCCTTCTCGGGGCCGGTCGGCAGATCGAGCTGCAGGGTCCGGATGATGGTGCGGGCCACGCGGTGGGCGCTGCCGTGGCCGGAGTCGATGCGATGGGCAGCCAGCGCGCGATAGCGGGGCCCGCGCGCCTGCGCGAGCTCGCGCCAGCGGGCCATGGGGTCCTGCCCCTCGAGCATCGGACGCCCCGCCCCGTGGGCCAGGCGCCGCTCGGCCACGCTCTCGGCGACCTCGAGCAGCACGACGGGCCGTCCGCGCAGCTGGGCAGGAGCCCGAGGGTGCATGGGAGCGCCTCCGCCCAGGGACAGCACGCCCCGATGCTCGGCGAGGGCACGGGCGAGGCTCTGCGCCTCGAGCTCGCGGAACGCGGGCTCCCCCTCCTGCGTGAACAGCTCGGGGATGCTGCGCCCCGCGGTCTCCACGATCAGGGCGTCGAGATCGGCGAACTCCACTCCCAGCTGAGAGGCGAGGGACCGGCCGACGCTGGTCTTGCCCGCAGCCATGGGGCCGATCAGGATCGCCAGGGGCCCCGTCACGGAGCCGTGTCCGGTCGGCGGTCGGTCAGTGCCGACTGCAGAGCGTCCGTCCCCTCCAGGTGCGCGCGGATCTCGGCGACAGAGTCCCCGCCGGTCTTCTCGAGCAGCGCATCAGCCAGCGTCAGCGCAACGACCGCCTCGGCGATCACCGCGGCCGGTGCCACGGCGCAGGTGTCCGAGCGCTGGTGGTTGGCGGTGGTCTGCTCGCCGGTGGACACATCGACGGTGCGCAGCGCGCGAGGCACGGTCGAGATCGGTTTGAGGGCACCGCGCACCCGGATCACCTGGCCGTTGGTGATGCCGCCCTCGAGCCCGCCGGCGCGGTTGCTGACACGGGGGAAGGTTCCTTCGCCGTCCGCGCCCGCGGCGAGGATCTCGTCGTGAGCCTGAGAGCCGCGACGACCGGCAGTGGCGAAGCCGTCGCCGATCTCGACCCCCTTCATCGCCTGGATGGACATGATCGCCTGTGCGAGGCGGCCGTCGAGACGGCGATCCCACTGGATGTGGGAGCCCAGGCCCACGGGCGACCCGTAGGCGAGGACCTCGACCACGCCTCCCAGGGTGTCCCCGTCGGCCTTGGCACCGTCGACCTCGGCGACCATCGCGGCGGAGGTGTCCTGGTGGAAGCAGCGCAGCGGATCCTCGTCCAGGGCGGCGAGGTCCTCGGGGGTCGGCAGCTCGGCGTCGTCGGGGACGCGCACGGCACCCACCTGAAGGGTGTGGGAGACCAGACGGATCCCGGCGGCCTGCTCGAGCAGCGCCGCAGCGACCCGGCCGGCGACCACACGGGCGGCGGTCTCCCTGGCACTGGCACGCTCGAGGATCGGGCGGGCCTCGTCGAAGCCGTACTTGAGCATCCCGGAGAGATCAGCGTGACCGGGGCGGGGCCGGGACAGCGGTCGGTTGCGGGCGATCTCGCGCTCGTCCCCGGTGCCGGCGTCGATCAGGAGGTCCTCACGGGGCACCGGATCGGCGCTCATCACCTTCTCCCACTTCGGCCATTCGGAGTTGGCGACCTCGATCGCCAGCGGCGAACCGAGAGTGCGGCCGTGGCGCAACCCTCCGTGGACGGTCAGCACATCCTGCTCGAACTTCTGCCGGCTGCCGCGCCCGTGCCCGAGGCGACGGCGGGCCAGCGCGTCCTTCAGGTCGTCACTGGTCAGCTCGATACCGGCCGGGACGCCGTCGAGCAGGGAGATGAGAGAGGGGCCGTGGGATTCCCCGGCCGTGAGCCAGCGCAACATGGCCGTCATTCTGTCACGTCGCGCCGTGGCTCCGGCCGCTTGTCCGGGCGGTGGGAGCGGCGGGGCGACCGGGCGTGCGGTCCGGTCGCCCTCGGCCTCAGTCCTCGTCGAGCTCCACGGATTCCAGCGGGGTGAGGCGCCCCACCAGCGGTGCCACGTCGGCGATGCCGTCCAGCACCACGGTGGGGCGGTACGGATACAACGCGATCTCCTCCTCCTGTGTGGAGCCGGACAGCACCAGCACCGAACGCATCCCGGCCTCGAGCCCGGACTTCACGTCGGTGTCCATGCGGTCGCCGATCATGATCGATGTCTCCGAGTGCGCACCGATACGGTTCAGTGCGGTGCGCATCATCAGCGGGTTCGGCTTGCCGATGTAGTAGGGCTGGGTGCCGGTCGCGGCGGTGATCATCGCAGCCACCGAACCGGTCGCCGGCAACGGACCCTCCGCGCTCGGGCCGGTGACGTCAGGATTCGTGGCGATGAACTTCGCCCCGTTCTTGATCAGGCGGATCGCCCGGGTGATCGCCTCGAACGAGTACGTGCGGGTCTCCCCCAGCACCACGAACTCGACGTCCGAGTCCGCGAGGATGAAGCCCTCCTCGTGCATGGCGCTGGTCAGCCCCGCCTCGCCGATCACATAGGCCGCGGCGCCCGGTGCCTGCTCGGCGAGGAAGCGGGCCGTGGCCAGGGCACTGGTCCAGATCGCCTCCTCCGGGATGTCGATGCCGCTGCGCGAGAGCCTCGCCCGCAGGTCCCGCGGGGTGAAGATCGAGTTGTTGGTCAGCACCAGGAAGGGGCGGCCGTACTGCTGCAGGGCGGCGATGAAGTCGGCGGCACCGGGCAGCGCGGCGTCCTCATGCACGAGGACGCCGTCCATATCGGTGAGCCAGGAGTGGATCGGGTGAGCATCGAGCGCATTCGTCATGGCACCAGTCTGCCGCACCATCGCCCCTGGACACGACGACGGGCGCCACCCGTGGGTGACGCCCGTCGTGATCGGTCGCTGATCAGCTGATCAGCACCGGATCAGTTGCCGGTGAGCTTGGCGCGCAGGGCGGCCAGGGCCTCGTCGGAGGCCAGCGTGCCCTCGTCCGAGGAGCTCGACTGGTAGGAGGCCTGCGCAGTCGGGGCCGCGGACTCCGAGGAGGAGCTGGTGGACGCGGCGGCCGGAGCGTTCACGGACTCCTCGTCGGCCTTGATGGCCTCGGCGACCTGTGCCTTGTGGGCGGTCCAGCGCTCGTAGGCGGCCGCGTACTGGCCCTCCCACTCCTCGCGCTGGGCGTCGTATCCCTCGAGCCACTCGTTGGTCTCCGGGTCGAAGCCCTCGGGGTACTTGTACTCGCCGTTGGCGTCGTACTCCGCAGCCATGCCGTACAGAGCCGGATCGAAGGTCGAGTCGTCGCCCTCGGGGTCGACGCCCTCGTTGGCCTGCTTGAGGGACAGCGAGATGCGGCGACGCTCGAGGTCGATGTCGATGACCTTGACGAAGACGTCCTGGTCGACGGTGACGACCTGCTCGGGCAGATCCACGTGACGCTGAGCCAGCTCGGAGATGTGCACCAGGCCCTCGATGCCGTCCTCGACACGCACGAACGCGCCGAACGGGACCAGCTTGGTGACCTTGCCCGGGACGACCTCGCCGATGGCGTGGGTGCGGGCGAAGAGCTGCCACGGGTCCTCCTGGGTCGCCTTCAGCGACAGGGAGACGCGCTCGCGGTCCATGTCCACGTCGAGCACCTCGACGGAGACCTTCTGACCGACCTCGACAACCTCGGAGGGGTGGTCGATGTGCTTCCAGGACAGCTCGGAGACGTGCACCAGGCCATCGACACCGCCGAGATCGACGAA
>JAAZLF010000225.1 GCA_012799425.1 Actinomycetales bacterium
TCTGGAGCTCGCTGGTCCCGCCGAACGGTCCTGCCGCGAGCGCCCAGGGAGAGGCTGTGCGGATCTGCAAGGTCGCCGTCACCACGGTCTTCGATGAGGACGATGACACCGAGGCGAGCGCCGGCTCGTACTTCACCCGGGAGCACGCGGCGATGTTCAAGGCACTGCGCAGGACCCTGAAGACCGGCAACGCCCTCCCCTGGAAGGAACGCCGCCAGGCGGCCCGATCGGCAGGCAGGATCCTCGACGGAGCGTACTGGCTCGACCCGGTCACGGGCGCCGACGGCGTGGAGCGCGACCACTGTGAGCATCTCGCCCACCTGGTCATCCGCTGGATCGGGCAGAACCCGGACCCCCTGCCGGTGGGCCAGATCGACTACGAGATCTGAGACGCGGTCTCTATCGGTCGGCCGTCACGGGCAGCGGTCGCTGACACCGTGGGCAGAAGTGCGAGGAGCGGTTCTGGTGCATCACCCGTCGGATGGTGCCGCCGCACCGCGTGCACGGCTCCCCCTCGCGCCCGTAGGCGTGCAGAGAGCGGGCGAAGTATCCGCTGCGGCCGTCGACGTTCACGTACAGGGCGTCGAAACTGGTGCCGCCCACCTCGAGCGCCCGCTCCATCACCTCGCGGGCGGCGCGCAGGATCGTGAGCGCCCGGCGCTGGCTGAGCGCCGCGCCGGGGGTGTCGTAGCGGGTGCGGGCCGCCCACAGCGCCTCGTCGGCGTAGATGTTCCCGATCCCGGAGACGATCTCCTGATTCAGCAGCAGGGTCTTCACGGCGCTGCGGCGGCTGCGCAGCGCGCGGGCGACGTCGGGCAGGTCGATCGCGGGATCCAGCAGGTCACGGGCCACGTGCGCGGCATCGCCGGGCAGCAGGGCGTCGGGACTGCCGACGCCCGCGAGGGTCCCGTCGGGCCCCTCGACGAGCTCGCTGGTCCACAGGCCGCCGAAGAGCCGCTGGTCGATGAGGTCCACGCGGGTGCCGTCATCGAGGTGCAGCGAGAGGCGGCGGTGGCGCAGCGGATCGGAGGCGGGCCCCTCGGAGGGTGCAGTGGGGGCTGTGGCGACAGCTCCCGTGGTGCCGATCCGCAGCTGGCCGCTCATGCCCAGGTGCCCCATCAGCGCCTCGCCGGTCTCGGCGCCGGCGCCGTCGGCCAGCCGCCACCACAGGAACTTCCCGCGCCGCACCACGGCGGTGAGGGTGCTGCCCGTCAGCGCCGCGCGCAGCCGGTCCACGCCCCCGGGCTGGCGGCGGATGATGCGGGGGTCGAGCAGCTCGAGCCCCGTGATAGTGCGGCCGACGGTGCGGGGCTCGAGACCCCGGCGGACGACCTCGACCTCAGGCAGTTCGGGCATCGGCTCAGCCTCGTGGGATCAGGGACTCGCCGCGCTCGGCGAGGACTCCGCGCACCGCGTTCTGCGCCGCGGCGAGCTCGGCGTCCTTCTTGGAGGCGCCGTCCCCGCTGGCGGTGACGATTCCCTGGACGGTGACCGTCGCAGTGAAGATCTTCTGGTGCTCGAGGCCGGCTTCGGTGATGGCGTAGACGACGCTCGCCCCGTCGGCGGCGGCGATCTCCTGCAGCCGGGACTTGAAGTCGTACCCGGTCTCGAGGAACTCGTCGGAGTCCAGCAGCGGGCGCAGCAGGTCCAGCACGAAGCGGCGGGAGACATCCTGCCCGAGCGCGAGATGGACCGCCCCGATCACGGCCTCGGTGGTGTCGGCGAGGATCGAGGCCTTCGCGCGACCGCCGGTGAGGTCCTCACCGCGGCCCAGGCGCACGAAGGCGCCGAGGTCGAGCTTGGAGGCGATCACGGCGAGCGCGCGGGTGCTCACGGTCGCGGCCCGGCGCCGGGCGAGGTCGCCCTCGGGCAGGGTGGGGTGGGCGGCGTAGAGATGCTCGGTGACGGCCAGCTGCAGCACCGCGTCGCCCAGGAACTCGAGCCGCTCGTTGTGCGGCAGCCCGTCGTTCTCGTAGGAGTAGGAGCGGTGGGTCAGGGCGAGCTCGAGCAGCCCGGAGCCCTCGAGGTCGGCGGCCTGCGCCCCGTCGAGCGGCAGGCGGTCCAGCAGGCCCGTCGGGGCGGCGGCCTCGGTGACGCGGCGCCTGCGCGCCATCAGGCCTCCTCGTTCTTCGTCTCGGCGTCATCCTCGAGCAGGCCCTGCAGCGCAGCGAAACGCGGGTCGATGACGTCGTGGTGGTGGTCCGGGTCGTCCTCCATGCGGAAGCCGCACTGGCCGCACAGGCCGGGGCAGTCCTCGCGGCACAGGGGGCGCTCGTCGGCCTCCATGGCGAGGGCGTCGCGCACCAGCGGGCCGACGTTGACGGCGTCGTCCTCGAAGAGGACGGAGTCCTCCTTCTCCTCGGCCCTGACCTTCTCGGGGTACATGAACAGCTCGTCCAGCCGGGCGGAGACGTCCTGGTCGACGGGGTCGAGGCAGCGGGAGCACTCGCCCTCGAGGTGAGCGGTCACGGTGCCGTGGACGTAGATGCCCTCGACCACCGACTCGAGCTCCGCCTCGACCGCGATGTCCTGGCCCTCGGGGACCTGCATCGCGATGCCGCCGGCCTCACGGGGCGGTGCGGGGATGGTGCGCTCCACGCGACGGTGCGATCCGGGGCGGCCGACGAGGTCGATCGCGTCGAACTGCAGCGCGGTGTCGAGCGGTGTGCTGGGGGTGGCGTCGGAAGACATCGGTGACGGTCCTGTTCGTGTCGAGGGGGCCATTCAGGATACGGCGGCAGCGGTGCGCAGGGCGTCCAGGGAAGGCTCGGGGAGCATGTCGGAGACGTCACCTCCGAGCGCGTGGACCTCCCGCACCAGCGAGGAGGAGATGTGGGCGAGGCTCGAGTCGGTGAGCAGGAAGACGGTGTCGACGTCGGCGAGGTGATGGTTCATCCGCGCCATCGGCTCCTCGTAGGCGAGATCGAGCTGGGAGCGCAGTCCTCGCACCACCGCGTCGGCACCGACGTCACGGCAGAAGTCGACCAGCAGCCCCTTGGGCAGGGTGCGCACCTCGACGCTGTCGCTGAGCTGCTCCTGGTCCATGGTCTGTGCGATCGCCGCCTTGCGGGCCTCGAGGTCGAGCATGCCCTTTTTCGAGGGGTTGTGGGAGACGGCGATGATCACGTGGTGGCCGAGGGCTGCGGCACGACGGGTGAGGTCGAGGTGCCCCAGGGTGAACGGATCGAACGAGCCGGGCAGGACGACGATGCTCATGCCGTCACTCTAGTGCGCCGGAGCCGGGTGGCTCAGGTGAGCTGGATGGTGACGTGGTGATCGCCGTCGTCGTCGATGGTGCCGATGGTGAGGGTCCCGGTGGTTCCGGCGAGCGCGCCCGTGCCCGAGCCGGGGGCGATCACGTAGCTCAGCTCGGGCTCGCCACCGGCCATGGTGCCGAGCTGCTGGAGCACGAGAGTGCCGCTGCGACCGTCGAGGGTGCCCTCGAACGTCTCGGTGGCGATGTAGGAGGCGTTGCCGCCGGCCGGCTCCCCGGCGGTCAGCATGATGCCGCGGGAGGCGCCTTCGAGGGCGCCGGTCCAGGTCTTGGCCAGGTCGAAGCGGTCGGCGGCGCCCGGGAGGTGGGCGGCGGGGGTCAGCTCGACGGTGAAGGTCGCGGCGAGGGGCTGGGCGGCGGGCTCGGTGCTGGGGCTCATGCCTCAAGTATCCGTGCCGCGGTGGCAGCGCGCAGGAGTTCGCCCGGTGACCGACCGGAAGTCGCGGAGCAGATCGAGCAGCGCACGGAACTCGGCGTAGCCGGGCGCGTCCGCGGGTTCTGTCTGACCGACGCCGCGGCGTGGGGCTGAGCGCTCAGTCGGCGTGCGGAGCGCCGTGGCCGGCGGGGTGCTCGTGCGCGAGCATCGCGTAGGACATGCCGTCGAGCCAGCGTCCGCTGCGGTGCAGGGACTCCTCACGGAAGACGCCCTCCAGACGCATGCCGATCTTCTCCATCACCCGGCGGGAGGCCAGGTTCTCGGCGAAGCACGCTGCTTCGACGCGGCGCACGCCGAGAGTCTCGAAGGCGATGCGCAGGAGTGCGGCCGCGAACTCGGTGCCCAGGCCCTGGCCGTGGACGGCGGGGTGCAGCACCCAGCCGATCTCGGCCTGCCGGTTCCTGGCCTGTTCGACCATCTCGGCCTGGGACCAGGCATCCTGCACAGCGACCTTGCCGGACGCGACGATCTCACCGTCGAGCAGGCCCACCATGGTGCTGCTGGCCCCGGCGTCCCACCACTGCTGGTGGTCCTCGAGACTCCTGTTCAGCGTGGTGGTCCACTCCTGTATCTCGGGCAGCCGGTACCAGGGCCAGACCCTGGCGGCGTCCTCGGACCGGCCAGGGCGCAGCTCGAGCCGCTCGGTGTGCAGGGGCAGGTCGAGGTCGGAGAGCGTGCGGTGCATCGGGTCAGCGTAGTCGCAGGTTCAGAACGGCACGGGGCGATGCTCCGGCAGCGGCGCCAGGGGCGGCGGGCCGGGATCGTCGAGCTCCTCGTAGGCGGGGTCGCAGTAGTGCTCGAGGAGGTGGAGGCCCCATCGGTACTGCTCTTCATGCATCGGGCTCTCCGCGAGGACGTCGTCGAAGTGCCCGAGACGGGTGAGGGCCTCCAACTCAAGGTCGCTGCGGTACTGCTCCCAGGCGTGCTGCAGCTGATCGGAGAGCTCCCGGGTGACCAGATCGGTGTTCCGCACGGCATCACACACAGCGGCGCGGCCGATCCGCCACCGGGTCGTCCCGGTGGCTTCGTCTCTCACGGGGTCGAGCAGTCCCGCAGTCTTCATGCGGTGGTGGATCCGGCACAGGCGGTGGAGGTTCTCGATCGAGGTGGGACCACCACGGTCGGGGTTCTCGAGGTCGAACTCCTGGATATGGTCCGTCTCCCCGACGGTCATCACGTTCCGGGCGCAGCCGGGGACCGCGCAGACGGGGTCGATCAGACGAAGGTTCTCCGCCATCGCCGTGCCGGTGCGGTAGGTGCGAGAGGCGGAGGGGAGGTAGCCCCCGTCGATCGGGTCGGCGAGCACCCGCTCGAACGCCGGTGCTCTCGCGACGAGTTCGCGTGCCATGCGGGGAGGGATCGGGATGGTCCCGTCGAGGGTCGCGGGGGCGTTCGAGAGGCCCAGGAGGGTGAGCACCGGGACCACCACGGAGATCCGGAACGCGGGCTCCGGCGCCTCCACTGCTCCCGTGTCGAGCTGCGAGCGCACCGCGATCGCGTACCGCAGCTCGGCCAGCGAGAGCTGCTTCCCCTCCCGGGCCGCGTCACCGTCGAGGTCGAAGGGGATCGGTGTGCCCGTCTCGAGGGCGCGGCGCTGGGCGTCCTGCACGGCGCGCGCGGCCGTATCCAGTCGCCGGCCGAAGGCGGTGATCTCGGGGATCGGGCCGCGGACCATGAGGCAGGCCGTGCCGTCACCGTCGGGCGAGGGCTGGATGAACAGGCTGCGCTGCTCCTGCGGGGTCTCCTGGGCCGCGTCGGCGCCGAACCATGCGATGAGGGTGCGCAGCTCGCGGTAGAAGCGTTCGACGTCGATCGCCTCGAGCTGCCAGGCCGCGACACGCTCGTCGACCAGTCGGCGCTGGTGGGAGGTCAGGCGCAGAACGCTGCGGATCAGCCATTCGAACCATTCGACGGGCAGGGCGCCCTCCGCCACCCGGGCGAAGCAGGCGGGCAGGTCGGTCACCGCCAAGTGCGCGTCGCGCAGACGATCCTCCCCGCGGGTCAGCTTCGCGCGGAGACCTGCGGCGGCGGCCAGGGCGTGGACTGCTTTCTCCTCGGCCTCGTCCCCCTCCGACCAGAGCGCGGCGAGGTCGCGAATCTCGGCAATGTAGAGCGCGGCGTGTTCCTGCCTGCGGCGATGGAAGATGCGCAACACGGTCTCCGCCTCGGAGGACTGCGACGTGACGTCGGCACGCTCGAGAAGCGTCTGGGGGGTCAGAGGGGCACGGGCCATGACGTCCTTGCGGGGTGGCCCGTCGGAGCGGCGTGCAGCGATGGTCTGCCCCATCATCTCCACCTCCGGACTTCCAGTGCGACCACCCTTCGCTCGGGCGACTGGGCCCCGACGACGGCCACGGCTGCGATTACCACCGCGATGCGCGTCTCCCACTTTAGAACTAGTGCTCGAAAGAAACAAGGGTTCGCGATACATCACCCTAATATGTGGATAACCCTGCGCTGTGGAGGAATGGTCCGGATATCCACACTCGGTGCACCATATGTGGATACCAGCAGGTCACATAGGAGCGCGTGCGCCTCTGCGCCGCGCGAGAATTACGGGACCGCGAGCCCGTGAGCCAGCATTGCTGGTCAGCGAATAAACGGGTTGCGACACACATCAGGCCTCGCAGTTCAAGACCCCCACAGAAATGTGGATGAGGCGCGCTCCGCTCAGGCAGGCCCGCCGAACTGCAGCACAGTCTCGCCGTATCCCTTCGTGCCATCGTCGACCCATCCCTCGGGCCAGGTCACCGCAGGTGTGCGCGAGGAACGCTCGATGACCACCAATGCGTCGTCGGCCAGGGCGGGACGCAGGGTGAGCAGAAGGCGCTCGAGCGCCTCGGTCGTGACGTCATAGGGAGGGTCGAGGAAGACCAGGGTCGCGCCGTGCCCCTCGAGCTGCGCGGCGACGCTCGCCGCCTTCGCCGCACGGACGTCGGCGCGATCGACGAGATCGAGATCGCGTGCCGTGCGCCGCAGCTGCTGGGCGGTGGGGCCATGCATCTCCACGAGCACCGCATGCGCCGCGCCCCGGGAGAGGGCCTCGAAGGCCAGCCCACCGGTGCCCGCATAGAGGTCGACCACCCGGGCGCCGTCGAGCGCATCCCAGCCCTCGAGCCGGTTGAACAGCGCTTCGCGCACCTTGTCGGAGGTGGGGCGGGTGCCCTTGCCGGGAGGCCCTGGGATGGTGCGGCCGCCGAGGGTGCCGGAGACGATGCGGGGCATGTCAGCTTCTCTCCACGTCGGGGTCGGCATCCCGCAGACGATCCGCGATGGCGCCGGCGAGAGCGGGATGGTCGGTCAGCTCCGGGTCCGCGGCGACCACGGCGAAGGCGTCCTCTCGGGCCTGCTCGATGGCACGAGCGTCGCGCATCACGTCGAGGTGCTTCAGGGTGCGCTGGAGCCCGGATTGCTCCTCCCCCACCAGGTCGCCCGCGCCGCGGCGGCGCAGGTCGAGCTCGGCGAGGTCGAACCCGTCGGTCGCCTCCGCGATCGCCTGGAGGTGCTGGGAATGCTCCCTGCCGGGCACCGCCGAGGTGTCGAAGAAGGCGATGCCGGCGTGCTCGCCGCGGCCCACCCGACCACGCAGCTGGTGCAGCTGGGAGACGCCGAAGCGCTCTGCATCCAGCACGATCATGGTCGAGGCGTTGGGGACGTCGACCCCCACCTCGATGACGGTGGTGGAGACGAGCAGGTCGATATCGCCGCCGGCCATCCGTGTCATCACCTGCTGCTTCTCCTCGCCGCTCATCCGGCCATGCAGGACCGCCAGGCGCGCCCCTGCGAGCTCGGGACGCTCGGCCAGGCGCTGCACGGTCTGGGTGACGCCCCGCGCGGGGTCGAGCGCAGGTGGCTGCTCCTTCCCGTTCTCATCGAGCACGGGCGGGGCCGGGGCATCGTCGGCGGCGTCGTCCTCATCGATGCGGGCGCAGACCACGAAGACCTGGCGCCCGGCCGCGATCTCCTCCGCCGCCCGCTCCCACATCCGCTGCTCCCACCTCGGCAGCTTCTCGTGGACCACGAAGCTGGTGGCTCCGGCCCGCTGACCGGGGCTCTCGCGCAGTGTGAGCACGTCGAGGTCGCCGACGGTCGCGAGCGCGGCGGTGCGCGGGATCGGGGTCGCGGTCATCACGATCACGTGGGGGCTCTGCCCGGCGGGCCCCTTGGTGCGCAGGCGGCGGCGATGGTCCACCCCGAAGCGGTGCTGCTCGTCGATCACCACCAGGCCGAGGGACGCGAACTCCACACCCTCGTTGAGCAGGGCGTGGGTGCCCACCACGATGCCGGCCTGACCGGACGTGACGTCCAGGAGGGTCTCGCGGCGTCCCGCGGTGCGCTGGGAGCCGGTGAGCAGGCGCACCCGGGTGGCGTCGGGGTGGGCGTCGAGCTGTCCGGCGCGGGCCAGCTCCCCCAGCAGGGTGGTCAGAGTGCGGTGGTGCTGCTCGGCGAGGACCTCCGTCGGGGCGAGCAGTGCGGCCTGGTGCCCGGAGTCGACGGCGCGGAGCATGGCGCGCAATGCGACGACGGTCTTGCCGGAGCCGACGTCCCCCTGCAGCAGCGCACTGGTGGGATGGCCGTTGCCGATGCGCTCGGTGAGCCGCTCCCCGATCTCGCGCTGGCCGTCGGTGAGCGTGAAGGGCAGCCGCTCGTCGAAGAGGTCCTGGAGCGGCCCCTCGGCGGCGAGGACAGGTGCCGGGGTGCGCTCGTCCTGGGCGCGCCGCTGGGCGAAGATCGCCTGCAGCACGAACGCCTCCTCGTAGCGCAGGTGGGCCATGCCCCGCTGGGTGTCCTCGAGGGTGAGCGGGGTGTGGACGAGACGGGCTGCCTCGGGCAGCAGCGGCAGGCCGCGCCGCACCAGCACCTCGTCGGGGACGGGGCGCGAGAGCGAGTCGGTGAACTCGAGCCCCTTCTCGGTGGCGGAGCGCATCGTGGACTGGGCGATGTTCTGCCGCAGCGGGTAGACCGGCTTCGGCCGCTGCGCCAGGACGCGGCCCTCGTCGGTGTCCTCATAGGGCTCGTAGGTGGGGTGGGCGATCTGCAGCTCGCCGCGATAGTCGTTGCGCCCGACGGTGCCGTGCACGACGACGTGGGCGCCGACAGGAAGGCGGCCGCGATGCCACTGGACCTGGTGGTGCTTGGTCAGGAAGAAGGTCAGCGGCATGTCCTCGATGCCATCGGAGACGATCACCTCGAGGATGAAGCCGCGGCGGCTGCGCATCGCACGGTCCCGCACCGAGACCACCGAGACGACGGCGCTGACCTCCTCGCCCTCGCTGACCTCG
This sequence comes from Actinomycetales bacterium, assembly GCA_012799425.1. Lineage (GTDB taxonomy): Bacteria > Actinomycetota > Actinomycetes > Actinomycetales > Dermabacteraceae > Brachybacterium. The sequence goes on from JAAZLF010000225.1 coordinate 8,993, forward strand.
TGCAGGGATCTCAGCGGGGCGGGCACGACGTAGCGTCGCGGGGCGAAGCGCATCATGGTGTCCAGGTCCCGCACCCCGAAGGAGGCCATCGCCCGGGACTCCTTGGACACCAGCAGCTCCGACAGCGGCATCGAGCCGCGTGCGGACTCCTGCCTCCTGGCCATGCGCGGCTCCTCGTCGTCAGTCCCGTACAGTGCAGCGTGCGAGGTCCTATCGTGCCACTGTCCTGCGGTGTCGTGACGGAGTCCACAAGGGGAGGAACGGTCCTCCACTTCTGGCGCGCTCGCATCTGAGCTATGATTCCGTGGTTGCCCTGACA
>JAAZLF010000226.1 GCA_012799425.1 Actinomycetales bacterium
CGATCGCAGGCGAGATGTCCTCGCCCCGCTCCCCGTTCTTGTACCGGGTGGCGGTCATGCGGTCGCCGCGGCGCCAGAACAGCACGATGCCGTTGCGCTGCAGAGCGGTCGAGGCGATCGCCGCGAGATCGTGCGCGGCGGTCTCCGCGAGCGGGCCGACGGCGATGGCACCCGTGGAGGTGTCGTGGGTGCGGGTGCCCACCGGGATGTCGATCCCGTCGGTGCGGGCCTCCCTGCCCAGCCGGACCACCCCTGCGAGGGCCTTCGCGGTGGCGACGGACGTCGCGATCACGGCGATGCAGGGCTCCTCGTCCTCCGAGGTGTCGGACAGGACGTCCTCGACGGTCAGCGGCGCCTCGTCCTCGAGGGAGATGCCCTCCATCATCCGGGCGAACTCCGCGTCGATGTCCTCCGAAGGGCGCGGGCCGCCCTCCGGTTGCTCGTCCGGACCGTCCTGGCGCGGGTCCTCCGGGTCGACGGTGCTCACAGCGCTCCCTTGGTGGAGGGGACGTCGAGGACGCGGTCGTCGTAGGCGCAGGCGGCGCGCAGCGCCCGGGCGAGGGCCTTGAACTGGGCCTCGACGACGTGGTGGGGATCGCGCCCCTCGAGGAGACGGATGTGGAGACAGATCGCCGCGTGGTGGGCGAGCGATTCGAAGACGTGGCGGGTCAGCGAACCGGTGAAGTGGCCACCGATGAGGTGCAGGGCCTGGGCCTCGCTCTCGCCCGAGTGCACGCAGTAGGGGCGTCCGGACAGATCCACGACGGCCTGGGCGAGGGACTCGTCCAGGGGGACCATCGCGTCGCCGAAGCGGGCGATGCCCTTCTTGTCGCCGAGCGCCTCTCGCAGCGCCTGGCCGAGCACGATCGCGGTGTCCTCGACGGTGTGGTGGGCGTCGATGTGCACGTCGCCGGTGGCCTTCACGGTGAGGTCGAAGCGGGCGTGGGTGCCCAGCGCCGTGAGCATGTGGTCGAAGAAGGGCACCGAGGTGGAGACGTCCACCTGACCGGTGCCATCGATGTCGAGGGTCAGCTCGATCGAGGACTCGCGGGTGGTGCGGCTGATGGATGCGGTACGGGCCTGCCGTGCAGCGGTGCTCTGGGTGTCGTTCATCGGGGGTCGGCCTCCTCGAGGGCGGTACGGAATGCGGCATTGTCGTCGGGCGTGCCCACGGACACGCGCAGCCAGCCGGCGGGGCCGACGGCGCGGACGAGGACGCTGCGCTCGAGGAGTGCCTCGAACACGGCGTCACGATCTGTGAAGGTGCGGAAGAGGATGAAGTTCGCGTCCGAGGGCGCGACCTCGTGGCCGCGCTCGGTCAGGTGCTCGGCAAGGGCGTCGCGCTCGCTGCGCAGAGCGGCGACCCGTCCCAGCAGCTCCTGGCTGTGGGCGAGGGCGGCGCGGGCCACGGCCTGGGTGACGGCGGAGAGGTGGTAGGGCAGGCGCACCACTCGCACCGTGTCCACGATCGCGGGGTCGGCGACGAGGTAGCCCAGGCGCGCCCCGGCCAGGGCGAAGGCCTTGGACATGGTGCGGGTGACCACGAGGTTGCGGTGCGCGGGAAGGAGCGTGAGGGCGCTGGGGACGCCGTCGCGGCGGAACTCGCCGTAGGCCTCGTCGACCACCAGCAGGCCGCGGGTGGGGGCGAGGGCCCTTGCAGCGGCCTCGACCACGTCGAGGCCGAGCGCAGTGCCGGTGGGGTTGTTCGGGGAGGTGAGCACCACGACGTCGGGGCGGTGGCGCTGGATCGCCTCGACGACGGTCTCGGCGGTGAGCGCGAACTCGGGCGCCGGGCCCCGCTCGGCGGTGACCCATGCGGTGTAGGTGTCCCGCCCGTACTCGGGGTACATCGAGTAGTGCGGGGTGAAGCCCAGCGCGGTGCGACCGGGCCCGCCGTAGGCCAGCAGCAGCTGGTGCATGATCTCGTTCGAGCCGTTCGCGGCCCAGACCGACTCCGCGGCGGGGGTCGGGATCGCGGACTCCTCGGCGAGATAGGTGCCGAGATCCGCGCGCAGGCCGAGAGCCTCCCGGTCCGGATAGCGGTTCAGGCCGAGCGCGGCCTCGGTCGCGGCGCGGCCGATCGCCGCGGCGAGCTCGGACGAAGGCCCGTAGGGGTTCTCGTTCACGTTCAGCGCATGGGCGACCTCGAGCTGCGGGGCGCCGTACGGCGCGGCGTGCGCGATGCCGTCGCGAGGAGCGGGCAGCACGGTGTTCTCGTGGGTCGACACAGGGTTCGCTGACATGCGCCCCATGGTAGTTCGCACCTCGGGCCGATGCCCTCGCCGTCCGCCGCCGCGCCGGCTTCCTGCGGCAACCGCCGCAACGTCAGTGGTGCCGTTCACAGCCTCGGCCCCGGCCCGCGCTCCGCTCGGCGCCCGGCAGTACCCTGGCGGCATGTTCCGCTCTCTGGGTGCCCTGGTCGGCGACCTGCTGGTCGTCCTGCTCTTCGTCGCTTTCGGCCTGATCCAGCACGGCACGCCGCTGACCACACAGAACATCTTCCTGGTCGGCTGGCCCTTCGCTCTCGGCGTGCTGCTGGGCCACCTCGCGATCCGCGCCTGGCGTGCGCCCTTCCGGATCTGGCCGCACGGAGTCTTCGTGTGGGCGATCACAGTGGCGACCACGATGGCGCTGCGCACCCTGTTCGGCGCCGGCACCGAGGTGTCCTTCATCATCGTCACCGCTGCGGTGACCGGTGCGCTGATGCTCGGCTGGCGTGCCGCCGCGCTGTACCTCACGCGGGGCGAGCGGGGGCCGCGCCCCAGCGCAGGCGCCGCGGCCGTCCCCGAGGTCGAGGACGCCGAGGTCGAGGGCACCGGCCCCGTCGCCCCGGAGCGCGGCGCCTCGTCCTGACGCGGGCAGCCCGCTCGCCGCGACGGCACGCGCCCGCTCGCAGCAGGCGAGCGTGCCCGTTCCCGGCAGGTGAGCGTGCTCGGTCTCAGCGGGTGAAGCGGATGTCGATCGCCGTGCCGTGGGCGGGCAGCCCTTCGGCGCGCGCCAGCGCGGTCGCGGCGGGGCGGGCCCCCTCGAGCGCCTCACGGTCGTACTGCACGACGTGGATGCCTCTCAGGAAGGTCTGGACTCCCAGCCCTCCGGTGAAGCGCGAGGTGCCGCCGGTGGGCAGGACGTGGTTGGAGCCGGCGGCGTAGTCGCCGAGGCTCACCGGGCTGTGGGGGCCGACGAACACCGCGCCGGCATTGGTGACCCGGGCTGCGACCGCGGCCGCGTCGGCCGTCTGGATCTCGAGATGCTCCGCGCCGTACGCGTCCACCACCTCGAGCCCCTGATCGATCCCATCGACCAGCACCACGCCGCTCTGCTCCCCGCGCAGGGCCTCGTCGATCCGCTCGTGATGGAGGGCGGCCGGGACCTGGGCGGCCAGCTCGACCTCGACCGCACGCGCCAGCTCCTCGGAGTCGGTGACCAGCACGCTCGCGGCCAGCGGATCGTGCTCGGCCTGGGAGATGAGGTCCGCGGCGACGTAGGCGGGATCGGCGCCGGCATCGGCCAGGATCGCGATCTCGGTGGGCCCGGCCTCCGCATCGATCCCGACCTTCCCGCGCACCAACCGCTTCGCGGCGGCGACGTACACATTGCCGGGCCCGGTGATCAGGTCCACGCCCGGCAGATCGACGCCGCCCCCGATGTCCTCGGCGCCGTGGGCGAGCAGAGCGATCCCCTGGGCACCGCCGGCCGCGAGCACCTCGGTGACCCCCAGCAGCTCGCAGGCGGCGAGGATCGTGGGGTGGGGCAGGCCGCCGAACTCCTTCTGCGGCGGGGAGGCGAGCACGATCTGCTCGACCCCGGCGATCTGCGCGGGAACCACGTTCATCACCACGGAGCTGGGCAGCACGGCCCTGCCTCCGGGCACGTACAGGCCCACCCGACGGACCGGGACCCAGCGCTGGATGACGGTGCCGCCGGGCACCACCTCGACCCGCTGCTCCGGTCGCGTCTGCGCCGCGTCGACGGCGCGGACCCGTGCGATGGAGTCCTCCAGCGCCGCACGGATCTCCGGGTCGAGCTCGGCGAGCGCTTGCCGCAGCTCGGCGCGCGGGACCTGCAGGTGCTCCGGCCGCACCCCGTCGAAGCGCTCGGAGGCATCGCGCACGGCCTCGGCGCCGCGGGCGGCGACGTCCTCGACGACGGGGCCCACGGCGGCGACCGCGGACTCGACATCCAGCACGGCCCGCGGCAGGGACGCGGTGAGCTCCGCGGCGCTCAGACGGCGAGCACGCAGATCGGTCACGGAGAGGAACGGGGTCTCAGGCATGGCACCAGTCTAGAAGCGCAACGGGGTGGGGCGATCACCTGCCCGCGGCCCGCGGGGACGTCCGCCTCCTGCGGCGCGCTCGTGGGGGATTAGGGTCGTCCTCGTGCTCGCAGCCTTCCTCCTCACCCTCGTCGCCGGCGGCGCCACCAGCATCGGTGCCGCGCTCGGCGTGATGGGGCGCGGCACCAGCCCGAAACTGCTGGCCGGCGGCTTGGGGCTTTCGGCCGGCGTCATGCTCTACGTCTCCTTCATGGAGCTGCTCCCGGAGGGTGCGCGCGTTCTCGCGGGCGGCGGCGAGGTCTCCGCCGGCGCGGCCGCACCGGCGGTGCTCGCCTTCTTCGTGGGCATCGCGCTGATCGCGGTGATCGACCGTCTGGTGCCCAGCGCCGTCAGTCCTCACGAGTTCTCCGGGCGGATGGACGGCGGCGGGGAGACCGAGCTGCGCGCCCCGGACGAGCAGGCCCAGGACCGGGCGCTGCGTGCCCGGCTCCTGCGCACCGGCCTGGTCACCGCCCTCGCCCTGGCGCTGCACAATGTGCCGGAGGGTTTCGCGACCTTCGTGGCGGCCCTGCAGTCCCCCGAGGTCGCCGTGCCGGTGGTGGCCGCGATCGCTCTGCACAACATCCCCGAGGGGCTCGCGGTCGCGGTGCCGGTGCGCCGGGCCACCGGCTCTCGTGCGAAGGCCTTCTGGCTGGCGACCATGACCGGGCTCGCCGAGCCCGTCGGCGCGGTGCTGGGCTTCCTGCTGCTGGCCCCTCTGCTCAGCGGCGACGGCATGGGCGCGATCCTGGCAGGCGTGGCCGGGGTGATGGTCTTCGTGTCGCTGGACGAGCTGCTGCCCGCCGCGGAGGAGACCGGCGAGCATCACACCGTCATCTATTCGCTGATCGCGGGGATGGCGGTCATGGCCCTCACCCTGCTGGTGCTGTGATCCGTGGCCGGCTCCGGTACGTTCTTCACACGGCGCGCTCCCGGCGCGGGGAGGCGCCCGGAGGGGATGCGCAGACGGGGAGGAGCGCCATGGTCGAGCCGGTGAGCGCCGTGCGGCATTCGACTCGGCGTGCGCAGCGCCGTCCGCGCGCGGGACGCTCTGCGTCCGTCCTCGCCGCCGGGCTGCTCACGCTCGCCCTCGCCTCCTGCGACGCCCTGCCCGGCTTCCCCGACGCCGATCCCTCGCAGGCTCCGCCCACCGCGCAGCCCCTCGATCCGGCCACCGTCGCCGCCGCGGAGACCAGCTCGGTGGACCCGACGTGGCTGTGCCGCCCCGGCGAGGGGGAGAGCCCTCTGCCTCCGAGCACGGAGGGCGGGTCGCTGCGTCCCGAAGCGGTCGGCGCCGACGGCGCCGAGATCACGGTCTCGGGACCCTTGGTGCTCGAACCGGGGCACTCCCTCGCACAGTTCGTCCCCGAAGGCGTGCTGCTGCCCGCCGATCCCGAGAACCGCGGCGCCCCGGCTCCCGGGTACGAGGAGGAGCTCGGCGTGGAGGGCGCCCCGGTCCCGCCGATGGTGGTGCGCGGACGCGTCGCGGTCCCCGTCGCGGAGGGCGGCCCCGCCCCGTCCGCAGCCAGCGCTCGCGTGTCCGTGGGGACCTGTGACGACGCCCCGCTGCCCGAGGGGCAGTTCCTGCTGCGGCTCAGCGGCGCGCTCGACGGGCCGGGTCGGGGCGGAGCCGACGCGGGCTGGGCCGCGGACGAGGACGTGCTCGTGGACGTCGTCGACGGTCGTCTGCGTGCGGTGCCGGGCGCGGTCAGCGCCCCCACCGGCGAGATCCCCGCGGATCTCTCGCCGCTGACGTGCGGCAGCGAGCTGGCAGCCGTCGGCGACGGCGATGGCCTCGAGGTGGAGGTGGCGCACGGCACCGACCGGGTGACCACCGTCCCGCCCGAGGACGGCTCCCCGCGCAGTGTCGGCGCCGAGGTGAGGGTCACCGCGCAGGAGCAGGGCACGCGAGCGCTCTTCCAGACCGTCGTGGTGGTCCGCCCCTCGACCGGCACGATCGTGGCCGGCGCGCGCAACAGCTCCGGGATCGCTCTGCAATGGATCGGTGAGGAGGGTGCCTCCCGCACGGAGCGGGCCTCGGTGACCAGCTCCGTCTGCGCCGCGGAGGCGCTCGCGCCGGGCACCTATCGTGCGCACGGCGTCGCGGTGACCGTGGATGCGGAAGGCGCCACGCATGTGCTGGTCTCCGAGCCCTGGGACGTCGAGGTGCATGACGAGGACCCCTCCGCCTGAGGCCGCGCGCCACGAGGAGGACGCCCGGCGCGCTTCTCACGTACCGTGGAGCCATCCTGATCGACGGGGGCGGGTCCGCACCCGTCGTCGATTAGTCTTGACGTCAAGACACATGCCGCACCGACCCGAGGGAGCCCCGCGACACATGGCGCGCATCATCTACACCCATACCGACGAGGCACCGATGCTGGCGACCGCATCGTTCCTGCCGATCCTCGACGCCTTCTCCGACACCGCCGGCATCGATGTCACCACCCGCGACATCTCCCTGGCCGGCCGCATCGTCGCGGCCTTCTCCGACCTCCTGCCCGAGGACCAGCGCGAGAACGACGCCCTCGCGGAGCTCGGCGAGCTCGCGAAGACGCCCGATGCGAACATCATCAAGCTGCCCAACATCTCCGCCTCGGTGCCGCAGCTCAAGGCCGCCGTTGCCGAGCTGCAGTCCCAGGGCATCGCCCTGCCCGACTACCCCGAGTCCCCCTCCACCGACGAGGAGAAGGACATCCGGGCGCGGTACGACTCCGTCAAGGGCTCGGCCGTGAACCCTGTCCTGCGCGAGGGCAACTCCGACCGTCGCGCCCCCTCCGCGGTGAAGAACTTCGCCAAGTCCCACCCCCACCGCATGGGCGAGTGGTCGAAGGACTCGAAGACCTCCGTCGCGACGATGGGTGCGGACGACTTCCGCTCCAACGAGCAGTCCGTGGTCATCGACTCCGAGGGCAGCGTCTCGATCGTCCACGTCGCCGCCGACGGCACCGAGACCGTGCTGAAGCAGACCGTCCCGGTGCTGGCCGGCGAGGTCCTCGACTCCTCCGTGATGCGCGCCGAGGCGCTGGACGCCTTCCTGCGCGAGCAGATCGCCGCCGCCAAGGAGCAGGGCGTGCTGTTCTCGGTGCACCTGAAGGCCACGATGATGAAGGTCTCGGACCCGATCCTGTTCGGCCACGCCGTGCGCGCCTTCTTCCCCACCCTGTTCTCCGAGTACGGCGAGCAGCTCGCCGCGGCGGGCCTGTCCCCGAACAACGGCCTGGGCGGCATCCTCGCCGGCGTCGAGGACCTCGACGCCGCCGTGCGCGACGGCGTCAAGGCCGCCGTCGAGAAGGACCTGGCCGACGGCCCGGACCTCGCGATGGTGAACTCCCACAAGGGCATCACCAACCTCCACGTCCCCTCCGACGTCATCATCGACGCCTCGATGCCGGCGATGATCCGCACCTCGGGACACATGTGGAACAAGGACGACGCCGAGCAGGACACCCTCGCGGTGATCCCGGACTCCTCCTACGCCGGCGTCTACGCCGCGACCGTCGAGGACTGCCAGCGCCACGGCGCCTTCGACCCGACCACCATGGGCACCGTGCCGAACGTCGGCCTGATGGCGCAGAAGGCCGAGGAGTACGGCAGCCACGACAAGACCTTCGAGATCGCGGCTGACGGACGGGTCGAGGTGCGCGACGCCTCCGGCACCGCGCTGATGGCCCACGAGGTCGCCGCCGGCGACATCTTCCGCGCCTGCCAGGCGAAGGACGCCCCGATCCGCGACTGGGTGCAGCTCGCGGTGCGCCGCTCGCGCGAGTCCGGGATGCCCGCCGTGTTCTGGCTCGACGAGTCCCGCGCCCACGACCGCAACCTCATCGCGAAGGTCGAGCAGTACCTGGCTGACGAGGACACCGACGGTCTCGACCTCCGCATCATGTCCCCCGTCGAGGCGACGACGCACACGCTCGAGCGGGTGCGCCGCGGCGAGGACACGATCTCGGTGACCGGCAACGTGCTGCGCGACTACCTCACCGACCTGTTCCCGATCATGGAGCTGGGCACGAGCGCCAAGATGCTCTCGGTGGTGCCGCTGATGAACGGCGGCGGTCTGTTCGAGACCGGCGCCGGAGGCTCCGCGCCCAAGCACGTCGAGCAGCTCGTCGAGGAGGACTACCTGCGCTGGGACTCCCTCGGTGAGTTCCTGGCCCTGGCCGAGTCGCTGCGTCACCTCGCCCGCACCGCGGACAACGCGCGTGCGAGCGTGCTCGCCGATGCACTGGACCGCGCCACCGAGACCCTGCTGAACGAGGGCAGGTCCCCGCAGCGCAGGCTCGGCAGCATCGACAACCGCGGAAGCCACTTCTACCTGGCCATGTACTGGGCCCAGGAGCTGGCGAAGCAGAGCGAGGACACCGAGCTGGCCACCGCCTTCGGCCCGATCGCGAAGGAGCTCGTCGACGGCGAGCAGACCATCGCCGAGGAGCTGCTGGCCGTCCAGGGCAAGCCCGCGGACATCGGCGGCTACTACCGCCCCGACCAGGAGAAGATCTCGGCCGTGATGCGTCCGTCGGCCACCTTCAACCGCATCCTCGAGGAGATCTCCGCAGCGCTGTGACGCTGCAGCCCTCCTGAGAACCGCTGTCGACGCCGGTCCGGCCGCCTTGTGCGGACCGGGCCGGCGTCGGCCGCTTCTGCACCCACCCATCCGGGATCTGCTCCCGGTCTCCGTCCCACCACCCAGAAGGTGTGCTCGTGCCCGTCATCCCCTCCCCCGTCGACGGCATCGACCTGCGCTATGACGTCACCGGCTCCGGCCCGGCGCTGGTGCTGCTGCACGGCTCGGTGCTCTCCCGGGCGATCTGGCGGGGCCTGGGCTACCTCGACCCGCTGAGCGCAGAGCACACCGTGATCCGGGTGGATCTGCGCGGTCATGGCCGTTCCGGGAAACCGCACGACTCAGCCGCGTACACCCAGGCGGCGTTCGTCGCTGATCTGCTCGCCGTGCTCGACGCAGAGGGTGTGGGACGGGCGGCGCTGATGGGCTACTCGCTCGGGGCACGGATCGCGCTGACCGCCGCCCTGGAACACCCTGGCCGGGTCACGCGCCTGGTGAGCCTGGGCGGCTCGGCCTCGGCGCAGCGCGGGCAGGTCGAATCGATCTTCTTCCCCGGCGTGGTCGATGCCGTGCGCG
>JAAZLF010000227.1 GCA_012799425.1 Actinomycetales bacterium
GACCCCGACGACGTCCGCCACGACATGCACGTCACGATCGTGACGTTCGAGCCCGGGGGATCGATCCCCTTCGCCGAGACCCACGTCATGGAGCACGGCCTGTACGTGCTCGAGGGCAAGGCCGTCTACCGGCTGAACCAGGACTGGGTCGAGGTCGAGGCCGGCGACTTCATGTGGCTGCGCGCCTTCTGCCCGCAGGCCTGCTACGCGGGTGGTCCCGGCCGCTTCCGCTACCTGCTGTACAAGGACATGCACCGGCACATGCCGCTGACGCTCTGAGCGTCAGACCCCTCCTCACGGGGACAGCGTTGAGCGGGGGCACCCACCAGCCGGTGGGTGCCCCCGCTTCGGCATCTCCAGGAGGTGTCTCGGGGCCGCGTCCCTCCGGTGGCCAGCACCAGTCGGCCGCGGTGGGTGGAGCGGTGGATGGATGAGTGTCGACGGCGCTGCGACCTGGACGAGGTGTCCTGCTTCGAGCAGGGGCCTGGGCCACAAGACCCGATCGGCGGCCCGCCACTCCCATCGCCTCGATGTTCCATCGGGCTGGTGAGCGGGCGGCCGGGTTCCAGGCACGGCGGGCGTGGGAGATCGCCTCGATCACTGCGGGCGCGTCCTGGGCCGGTGTGGCAGTCATGCGGGAGATCGTCGGGGCCGAGGCGACGTCACCGAGCAGGCCCGGCTCGCACCGCAGCAGGTCGGTGTCACGGGCGGCTTCCCCACCTGATGCGAGAATCTTCGCCAGGTCCAACAGGACCTTCGAGCCGTGATGCTCTGCCAGTGGCGTGGATCGTGTCGGTCAGCAGCACCGCACCGGCATGGGAGACCGCTGGGACCTCGGCGAGGTCCACGCGCGGACGGATAGAAGAACAAGGTAGGGTGAGACACCGGAAAGGTGCTCCTTCCAGCGGATGATCACGAGCCTGAATAACCCGTATCATTCGAGGTCAGGAGCACCTTTCTCTGTGCCGTCCGCCCGGTCAGGGCCACACCCCATGAAATCTCGAGGCTAGCGTCTGGACAGGCGGTCGTCCGGCCGGGGCGGGTCAGGTCAGTCGAGCGCCGTCCTCGCCGGTGCTCCCGTCGCCGGCAGCGCGTCCGGGATCGGCAGGTGCTGCGGGTTCGGCGTGCTCCGTGTCCAGCGCGACGATCGCGGCGATCTCGTCGGTGCAGGTGAGCGCTCCGCACTCGATGCCGTGGCGGACTTCCTCGACCTTCGTCACCGGCACCACGGGCACCTCGTCACCGTCGCAGTCCACGAGCTTGCCGCCCACGAAGGTGTCGCCGTCCTGCAAGTCGCGGGCCTGGTCGCTGGTGAGATACCGGATGGGTTTTGCCGCAAACACCGAGGGCTGCGCGGAGTTGCCGAGACGGAACTCGTTGAACAGCAGGTTCAGCAGCACTGCCATGACGGCCGCGGAGGAGATGCCCGAGTGGAAGATTGTCTGGAACCACGAGGGGAAGGCGTCGTAGAAGGTCGGGCTGACCACCGGGATCATGCCGAAGGCCAGCGAAGTGGCGACGATGATGAGGTTCATGTTCCCGGTGTAGTCGACCGAGGAGAGATTGCGGATGCCCGAGGCGGCGACGGTGCCGAAGAGCACCACGCCCGCCCCGCC
>JAAZLF010000022.1 GCA_012799425.1 Actinomycetales bacterium
ACGTGGTTCTCTGCTTTGCCGTACTGGTTCGGTCCCAGGACGACCTCGACGCCTTCGGCGTCGGTGCTCCGGGTCGGGCTCTCGAGCACATCAGTCATGGCTTCTCTCCTTCGAGGTGTGTGACTGCAAGGAACGGGGCGGCCGCCGACTCCCGTCGGCTCCTGGCTCAGCTGCCCCTGTAGGTGGAGAAGGCGAACGGACTCAGCAGAAGCGGCACGTGGTAGTGCGCCTCTCCGCGCTCCACCGTGAAGTCCACGGTGACGCGCGGGAAGAACGTCGCCTGGCGGCGGGCGGAGAAGTACTCCCCCGTCTCGAACGTGATCCGGTAACCACCTGGATCCAGGGTCTGGGGGCCGAGGTCGCCGACGCGACCATCGGAGTCGGTCACGGCTGCGGCGATCTGCTCGCCGGCCGCGTGCTGCAGGCGCACGGTGATGCCCTGCGCGGGGGTGCCGGCCATGGTGTCCAGCACGTGCGCGGAGATGTAGCTCATGAGGTGAACAGTCCTTCCAGTCGGAGCACGGCGATCTGCCGGAGCTGCTCGGCGACGATGCCCCGCTCCGTCGCGGGATCGTTGCTCATACGGGCGCGCAGGGCTTCGAGGATCTCCTGGGGGGAGCGTCCGGCCGCGCGGATCAGGAAGACGTGCCCGAAGCGCTCCTCGTAGGCGAGGTTGCCCTCGCGCAGTCGGCGCTGGATCTCGACGTCATCGGGGTCGACATGGGACTGCTCGTGGCGGGAGAGGGTCGCCTCGGCACTGTCCCCCTGGGCCCGGTCACCGATGCGGGGATGGTGCGCAAGGGCCTGGTCGACCTCGTCGTCGGTCAGCGGATGGGCCGCGGAGCGAGCGGTCTCGAGCAGCGCCTCCCGGCCCGCGAGAGGGCGGGCGGCGACGATCTCGTCGACCCAGCGGGGGACGTCCAGCGCCGGCCGGATCGCCTGCCGCGCCGCCTCCTGATCGAGTCCGTCGAACTCGTCGATCCTCACGTGCGACCACTCCTTCGTGAATCTCCTGCGTTCCGCTCAGCGGAACATGTCATTCTTCTCCAGCAGCCTTCTGGCGCCGATCGCGGATGTCGAACCCGCCGTCCGGGCGCACCGCTGCAGCTCAGCGGACGGCCCCGAGGAGGCCCTCGACGTGCCCGGGCACGCCGACCCCGTACTGCACGCTCTCGACGACCCCCTCCTCGTCCAGCAGGAAGGTCGAGCGCAGAGGGCCCACGCTGGCCTCGCCGTTGATCTCGCGCTCGCCCCAGGCGCCCCATCTCTTCGCGACCTCCGCCCCGGGGTCGGAGAGCAGGGTGAAGGGGAGCTCGTGCTCCTGAGCGAAGGATCGAAGAGTCTGCGGATCGTCGCCGGAGATCCCGACGATGCGATAGCCCTGCGCCGCGAGAGCCTCATGGTTGTCGCGGAAGTCGCAGGCCTCGGTCGTGCATCCCGGCGTGAAGGCCTTCGGGTAGAAGTACACGACGGCGCGGCCGCCCCGCAGGTCCGCCAGGGCGAGGC
>JAAZLF010000228.1 GCA_012799425.1 Actinomycetales bacterium
CCCCTGACCACCGGCACCCCGGTGCAGCCGCCGAGCGCGGAGCACTGGCTGGGCACCGATGCGATCGGCCGCGACATCTTCTCGCGCGTCACCCACGGTGCCCGCTCCTCCCTGCTGATCGGCCTCGCGGCCACGGCCGGCGCGCTGCTCGCCGCCGCAGTGATCGGCTCCTTCGCCGCCACCGCCTCGAAGTTCTTCTCCGAGATCGTGATGCGCGTGCTGGACGTGGTGATGTCCTTCCCCGGCATCGCCCTGGCCGCCGTGTTCGTCGCGGTGTTCGGCACCTCGCTGCCGGTGCTGATCTTCGCGATCGGCTTCATCTACGTCCCCCAGCTGGCCCGCGTGATCCGCGCCAACGTGCTCGCGCAGTTCGGCGAGGACTACGTCGCCGCCTCCCAGGTGATGGGCGCCTCCACCCCATGGATCCTGCTCAAGCACGTGGCCCGCAACTGCATCGCCCCGATCATGGTGTTCGCGACGGTGCTGGTCGCCGACGCGATCGTGCTCGAGGCCTCGCTGTCCTTCATCAACGCCGGCGTGCAGCCGCCGAGCCCGTCATGGGGCAACATCCTCGCCGACGGCAAGCAGCTGCTGCTGTCCGGCTACTGGTGGCCGACCTTCTTCCCGGGCCTGGCGATCCTGCTGACCGTGCTGAGCCTGAACATCCTCTCCGAGGGTCTCACCGACGCGATGGCCAGCCCCCGGGTCAAGGTCACGGCCGATGTCGAGGCCGATGAGCAGACCATGATCGAGTCCGAGGTCGACGGCGAGCACACCGACGCCGCCGCGGACGGCACCCGCGAGGTGCTCGGCGCGACCGACGAGGAGACCGCTCGGCGGCTCCTGCACAAGTCGCTGTCCTCACTGCGCAGCGCCGAGCTGGCCCGCCCTGAACGCACCGCGGCCGACGAGACCTCCGCACCGGTGCTGGAGGTCCAGGACCTGCGGGTCGCCTTCCCCTCGGCGCACGGCGAGACGGACATCCTCGACGGGATCTCCTTCCAGGTGCGGCCGGGCGAGACGATGGGCCTGGTCGGCGAGTCCGGCTCCGGCAAATCGGTGGCCAGCCTCGCGGTGATGGGTCTGCTGCCCCGCACGGCCCGGATCAGCGGGAAGGTGCTGCTGAACGGCACGGACCTGCTGTCGCTGCCGCACAAGCAGATCAACGCGATGCGCGGCCACGAGATCGCGATGATCTACCAGGACGCGCTCAGCTCGCTGAACCCCTCGATGCTGATCCGCTCCCAGATGGCGCAGCTGACCCGCCGCGGCGGGACCCGCAGCGCGGAGGAGCTGCTCGAGCTGGTGGGCCTGGAGCCGAAGCGCATGCTCAACTCCTACCCGCACGAGCTCTCCGGCGGGCAGCGTCAGCGAGTGCTGATCGCGATGGCCCTGACCCGTGACCCGAAGCTGGTGATCGCCGACGAGCCCACCACCGCGCTCGACGTCACCGTGCAGAAGCAGGTCGTGGACCTGCTGAACCGGCTGCGCGAGGAGCTCGGCTTCGCGATGGTGTTCGTCAGCCACGACCTGGCGCTGGTCTCCCAGCTCGCCGACCGCATCACCGTGATGTACGCGGGCCAGGTCATGGAGCAGGCCACCACGCACGAGCTGCTCATCGACCCCCGTCACGAGTACACCCGCGGTCTGCTGGGCTCGGTGCTGTCGATCGAGGCGGGCGCGGAGCGTCTGCACCAGGTGCCCGGCACCGTGCCCTCCCCGCGCGACTTCGCTCCCGGCGACCGGTTCGCGCCGCGCTCGCTGGATCCGGCCGCCGACCCGACGGCGCACCCGCGTCTGGTCGATGTCGGGGCCGGGGGGCATCGCGTGTCCACCACCGGCTCCGTCCCCGCTCCCCTCGAAGGAGATCTGCGATGACCGACCTCTCCTCCCCGCAGCCCGCTGCGGATGACGCCGGCCGCCCGCGGCCGACGATCGAGCTGCACGACGTGCACGTCGTGCACCGCCTGCGCAGCGGCAGCCTGCTGCGGCCGGACACCATCCGTGCCGTCGACGGCGTGAGCGTCTCCGTGCGCCGCGGCGAGGTGCTCGGCGTCGTCGGCGAGTCGGGCTCCGGCAAGACCACCCTCGCGCGGGTGATGACCGGCCTGCAGCCCGTCACCAGCGGCGACGTCATCTTCGACGGGAAGCCGCTGGGGCGGGGCCGTGCGGCGCGCAGGGAGCTGGGCCGGAAGGTGTCGGTCGTCTTCCAGGACCCGTCCACGGCGCTGAACCCGCGCCTGGCGGTGCGGGAGACCCTCATCGACCCGCTGCGCGTCCACGACATCGGCACCGAGCCCCAGCGGCTGGCGCGGGTGAAGGACCTGCTGCACCTGGTGGGCCTGCCCCAGTCGGCGCTGGACGTGCTGCCGCGTCAGCTCTCGGGCGGTCAGCGCCAGCGCGTCGCCATCGCCCGCGCGCTCGCGCTCGAACCGCAGATCATCGTTGCCGACGAGCCCACCAGCGCATTGGACGTGTCCGTGCGCGCGCAGGTGCTGAACCTGCTCACCGACCTGAAACGGGAGCTGGGGCTGGGCCTGGTGTTCATCTCGCACGACATCAGCACCGTCCGCTTCATCTCCGATTCCATCGCCGTCATGCACCACGGGAAGGTCATCGAGCACGGCACCGTCTCGCAGATCTTCTCCGAGGCCGAGGACGACTACACCCGCACCCTTCTCGCCGCCGCCCCGTCGCTGCTGTGAGCCCCCGGACATCCACCGCTTTCTGAAGGAGCCCCACCATGACCTCCCCCTCCCCCCTCTCCGGAGTGGTCCCCCCGCTGCTGACCCCGCTGACCGCTGACGGCGACATCGACATCCCCTCGCTCGAGCGGCTGATCGGCCACCTGCTCGAGGGCGGGGTGGACGGGATCTTCGCGCTCGGCTCGAGCGGCGAGGTCGCCTTCTGGGACGACGCGCGCCGCGCCGCGGTGCTCGAGGCCGTGACCGGCACCGTCGCCGGGCAGGTGCCGGTCATCGCCGGTGTCATCGACATGCAGACCGACCGCGTGGTCCAGCACATCCGGGCCGCGGAGCGCTTCGACCTGGCCGGCTATGTGGCCACCGCGCCGTTCTACGCCATCACCGGACCGGAGGAGATCGACACCCACTTCCGGGCGGTCGCCGCCGCGACCGAGCGCCCGATCTGGGCCTACGACCTGCCGGTGTGCGTGCACGTGAAGCTCAGCGCGGCCGCGCTGCTGCGCCTGGGCTCCGACGGCGTCATCACCGGGGTGAAGGACTCCAGCGGCGATGACGTCGGCTTCCGCCGCCTCGCCGCCGGGAATCGCGCCGCGGGCTCCCCGCTCACCCTGCTGACCGGCCACGAGGTCGTGGTCGACGGCGCCTACCTCGCCGGAGCCGACGGCTCCGTCCCGGGCCTGGGCAACGTGGACCCGGCCGGCTACGTGCGCATGCACGAGGCCGCCCGGGCCGGTGACTGGGAGCGGGTGCGCCGCGAGCAGGACCGCATCGCGCAGCTGTTCGAGATCGTCTTCCAGCCCACTGACAAGGTGGGCCCGGCCGCCGGCGTCGGCGCGTTCAAGACCGCGCTGCGGGAGATGGGGATCTTCTCCACCAACACGATGGCCCGGCCGATGTCGCCCCTCGAGGGCGACGCCGTGGACCGCATTCGCGGGATCCTCGAGCAGACCGGGATGCTGGGCGGCTCCGGCCCCGATGCTGACGGCGCCTGAGATGTCCGAGCCGGTCCTCGCCCTCGACCTCGGGGGCACCAAGATCCGCGGTGCGCTGGTGCACGGCGCGGGGGCCGAGGGCGCCCTGCGGGGCGCTGCGCCCCGGCTCGAACGGGTGGCCGAGGTGGCCACGCCCGCGACCGAGGGCCCGGAGGCGATCATGGCCGCCGTGGCGGAGCTCGCCGACCGGATCCGCTCGGGCACGAGGGTGCGCGCGGTGGGGCTCTCCTCCGCGGGCGTCATCGACAGCGACCGCGGCCGGGTCACCCATGCCACCGCCTCCCTCGCCGGGTGGGCGGGCACCGATGTGCGCACCCCGCTGACGCAGCGCTTCGGGGTGCCGGTCAGCGTGCTGGGCGATGTGCACGCCCACGGGATCGGCGAGGCCCGCTTCGGGGCCGGCCACGACAGCGCCTCGCTGCTGCTGGTCGCGGTGGGCACCGGCATCGGCGGCTGTCACGTGGTCGAGGGCCGTGCCGTGATCGGCTCCCACGGCGCCGCGGGGCACGTGGGCCATGCGCCGGTCCCCGAGGCCGAGGGGGTGCGGTGCCCCTGCGGCCGGACCGGGCACCTCGAGGGGCTCGCCTCGGGGCCGGGGATCGTGCAGCTCGCCGCCCGTCTCGGCGCGGACCCCTCTCTGAGGGATGGTCGTGCCCTCGCCGCGGCCGCGGCGGCGGGCGACGAGATCGCCCTCGAGGCGTACCGGGTGGCCGGCCTCGCGACCGGACGGGTGATCGGTGCACTGCTGAACGTGCTCGATCCCGAGCTCGTGGCCCTCACCGGCGGGGTCCCGGAGTCCGGGGCC
>JAAZLF010000229.1 GCA_012799425.1 Actinomycetales bacterium
ACCCCGCCCTCCGAGCGCCTGGGGACCGGCACCCCGCGCCTATCCCTGAACCGCTGGAGCTTCCGCACCACCCCGATCCAGGAGTTCCTCGAGGTCGCCGCCTCGCAGGGCATCGACGCCGTGGGCCTGTGGCGCCAGGACGTCGCCGAGGTGGGCCTGGACGCCCTGCGCCGACGCGTGGACGACGCGGGCCTGCGCGTGAGCACCGTGTGCCGCGGCGGCTTCCTCACCTCCTCCGCCGACGCCGACCGCGCCGCGGCCCTCGAGGACAACCGCCGCGCGATCGACGAGACCGCCGGACTCGGCGCCCCGACGCTCGTGCTGGTCGTGGGCGGGGTCGACAAGGCCGACAAGGACATCATCGGCGCCCGCTCCCGGGTCGCCGAGGCCATCGCCGAGCTCGCGCCCTATGCCGAGGAGCGCGGGGTGACCCTGTCCCTCGAGCCGCTGCACCCGATGTTCGCCGCGGACAGGGCGGTGGTCTCCACCATCGACCAGGCCCTCGACATCGCCGAGGCCTCCGGCAGCCCCGCTGCCGGGGTCGTGGTGGACACCTATCACGTGTGGTGGGACCCCTACCTCGAGCGTGCCGTCCAGCGTGCTGCCCAGGCGGACCGCCTGTTCAGCTACCAGGTGTGCGACTGGAACCTGCCCCTCGCGGCCGAGCCCCTGCACTCCCGCGGCTACATGGGCGACGGCTACATCGACTTCCCCTCGATCACCCGCATGATCAAGGACGCCGGCTACACCGGCGACATCGAGGTCGAGATCTTCAACGAGGAGGTCTGGGCGACCCCGGCCGACGCCGCCGCGAAGATCATCGCGGACCGCTTCACGGAGCTCGTGCTGCCGCACGCGTGAGGGTGGACGGCGCGGGGTGCGTCACCGGGCCGACGCCGCGCTGACCCCGCCCCGTCTCACCCGCAGCAGTTCTTCACGCCCCCGCCCGAGGTGCCATCTTCGTGGTTCCTCATGTCGGGTGGGGGCGTCGGTCAGACACGGTGTGCACAGCGGGATGCCTCCGCCATGGAGCGCGCCGAGCAGCGGGGAGAAGCGCGATGAGCTGCCTCAGCATTGCCCCAGGGAGCGGGTTCGGTGCCGACGACGGCGTTGTGCCTCATCTGGGTCGAGCGTCGTGTCCGCTCGTCTCTGAGCTCGAACTGTTCGTGCTTGGGGGTTCCGACCGAACCGCGTCCCCGGGAGGGTTGTGTTCAGTGCGCGAGCGCCACTTCGCGACTGCGACGACCGCATACCCGATCGTGAAGGTAGCTATCAGTGCCCACAGGCGTGGAACATCGAGTGTCGCAACGGCGAGCTCGGCGAAACCGACGAGGAGCAGTGAGAGTGCGAGGTAACCCGCTAGCTCTCGAATTTCGCGAGCCACTCAGACCAACAACTTCTTGAGGTACTTTCCCACGTATGGGACCAGTGAGAATGCGATGCCGCAATAAAACCCGTTGTTGTCGCACCACTCTTTGAGGTCGACCGCTGTCCCCGGATTGAGAGAGTCGTCGAATGCCTTAAGTTTAAGCATATTCACTTTCGAGATGCGCTTGCCGTCCAAGTACTCGTAGTACCAGCCATAGCAGTATTTTGGGGAGTTGTTCGTCCAAGGCATGAGTCCACTGCTCCCCTCCTCGCAGAAGGAGTAGTACTGCCCAGTCGCCATGGGGCTAGCGGTGGATGCCTTGTGTTCAGTGATGGCTCGCTCGATATCGGTATTTGTCGATCCGGGCGCGACTAGTTGCTCCGCTTCGATGCCAGCCTCGCTGGTCACCGTGACGAGGGGAGGTGGTGCTGTTTCGGCGTGTGCCGCATTCGACATGCCGACGAAAGCGGCCATCGCAACGAATGCAGTGAAAAATCTGCGGGACCAGCGTTGCATTATTCAACCTTCGTCATTGATGGTCGTGTGCAAAATACCGTAACAGTCTGTGGGGTGCGTTTGTCAAGGACGGGCGTTCGTCGATCGCGTATGCGCTGGATAGCCTCGGGTGGGCCCCGGTAGAGGCTCGCCCCGTCCGCTGCGCCACGCCCTCCCTCGCCCCGCCCT
>JAAZLF010000230.1 GCA_012799425.1 Actinomycetales bacterium
CGGTGAGGTCCTCGACGCTGTCGATGCTGTCCATTCCCGACAGCGCGAGCGACTCGAAGTGGTTGGGGGTGACGAAGGTGGCCAGCGGCAGGATCTTCTCCTTGAGCGCGTTGTCCGTGTCCAGCGCGGCGCCGGGTTCCTGGCCCTTGCAGATCAGCACCGGATCCAGCACCACGTTCGTGAAGGAGCGCTCGGCGAGCGAGGCGGCGACGGTGTCGATCGTGACGGGTGTGCCGAGCATCCCGATCTTCACGGTGTCGATCTGG
Source organism: Actinomycetales bacterium (assembly GCA_012799425.1). Classification (GTDB taxonomy): domain Bacteria; phylum Actinomycetota; class Actinomycetes; order Actinomycetales; family Dermabacteraceae; genus Brachybacterium. The sequence continues at coordinate 267 of JAAZLF010000230.1, forward strand.
TGCACGGCGGTGGTGGCCTCGATCTGGTCCGTGATCACCTGCGGGTCCACGGGCACGAAGCGGTGACCCCAGTCGTTCTTCGGGTCGAAGGAGACGATGCAGGTCAGCGCTGCGGTGCCGAAGGTGCCGAGCTGGTGGAACGTCTTGAGGTCGGTCTGCGCGCCGGCGCCTCCGGTGGTCTCGGAGCCGGCGATGGTGAGGGCGACGTGAGTCATGGGGCCTTCCTTGGAGGTGTCGTCTTCCGGTGCCGTGCGCTCCCAGGCCTCCCGGCGGTGCCGACGGAGCCGTCGCAACGGCGCTGACCGCGCGCTCCCAGGGCCCGGGGCCGTTCAGGCCCCGCCTGCCCGTCGCAGCGGTCCGGCCGCGCGCTCCCAGGCGCCGGAGCCCCTGAGGGGACGCTCCGGCCCGTCGCAACGGCCGATCCGGCGATCCTATCGCCTCGGGTAAGGTGCCGGTCGTGCTGACGCCGGACCCGACGACGGAGGAGACCGCTCCTCCCGCCCCCTCCCCCGGCGCTCCCGCACGCTCCGGCGCGGCGCGGCTGCTGGACGAGCACCTGCGCCCCACCCTGAAGTTCCTGCTGGTGGGCGGCATCGTGTTCCTGCTCGACGCGGCGATGTACAACCTGCTGGTGTTCTGGCATCCCGCAGACGGATGGGGCCAGGGCCTGATGCACGCGAGCCCGCTGACGGCGAAGATCATCTCCGTCGCGATCGCGTCCTGCCTGACCTATCTGGGGAACAGGCTGTGGACCTTCGGCGACCGCCCGCGGCCGGACACCACCCGCTCGATCATGATGTTCATCCTTGTCAACGTCATCGCCGCAGCCCTGCAGCTGTCGTGCCTGGCGTTCTCCCGGTACGTGCTGGGACTGGACTCGGTGCTGGCGGACAACATCTCCGGCACGCTCGTCGGCCAGATCGTTTCGACCTCCTTCCGGTACGTCACCTACGGCCGCTTCGTCTTCCCGAAGCGCTGAGCCATGACCACGACGCTGACGGCCCCCTCGCCGCTCGTGGCCGCAGGCCCCGCCTGGCCCGGCGACTGGTCGACCTTCTGGCCGGACATGGTCATCGGCTGCGTCACCGGCCTGATCATCGGGCTCGCGCTGTGGCTGCTGCAGATCTGGGCGGATCAGCGCCACTCGCGGAAGGTCGCACGACGGGTCTCGCTGCGGATCGTGCAGCCGCTGCTGCTGGTCCTGCAGCGCCCCTCGTACACGCAGGGCTTCAGCGAGATCTCCGCGCTGCCCCGCACGCACCGCGCGGCGCTGTCCCTCATCGAGCAGTCCGATCTGGACGACTGGCACGAGGAGCTGGCCACGGAGCTGACCGAGACGCTGCGCGACTACCGCAGCCGCCTGTGGACCCTGCAGGCCGACGCCGGCGACCTCGAGCAGGCGGTCGAGCGCTGGTTCACGGTGCACCGCACCTCGCCGGTCGTCCGCGAGTGGGTGGAGGCACGGCTGCTGGGTGCGAGCGAGGACTATCTGCGGGCCATGGTGCGCGCGGAGGACGAGTACGCTCCGATCGCGGCCGCCGGGGCCCAGATCGTCTCCAGCCGCCTGGTGCGCAAGCATGCCCGCGCCTACGGCCACGCGCTGCGCAGGGCGGACAGGACGAGGCAGGACCTGATGCCGATCCTCATCGAGAACGTGCGCCGGTCCGCGAACCGCTGAGCCGCCTCCCCCGCACTCTGACAGACTCTGAGCATGGAGATTACCGGCCCCTGGACCCGTGCCGCCGCCGCTGCCGGCCTGCTGAAGGACGGCGCGGCCCGCCCCACCGTGTTCGCCCAGATGTCGGCGCGCGCCGCCGCGCACGGCGCGCTGAACCTCGGCCAGGGCTACCCCGACGACTCGCCCCCGCCCGCTGTGGCGGAGGCCGCGGTCGAGGCGATCCGTCGGGGGCAGAACCAGTACCCGCCCGGGGCCGGGGAGGCCGTGCTGCGAGAGGCGATCGCTGAGCACCAGGCCCAGTGGTACGGACTGCGCTGGGATCCGGCGAGCGAGGTGCTGGTGACCACCGGCGCCACCGAGGCGCTCGCGGCGACGATCCTCGCCCTGGTCGAGCCGGGCGACGAGGTGATCACGCTCGAGCCGTTCTACGACCAGTACGCGGCGATGATCGCGCTGGCCGGCGGGGTGCACCGCACGGTGCCGGTCGTCCCGCGCGAGGACGCGGCCTCCGGGGACCTGGTGCTCGATGTCGAGGAGGAGTCGCTGCGCGCGGCATTCTCCGAGCGCACCCGCCTGGTGCTGGTGAACACCCCGCACAATCCCACCGGGCTGATGCTGTGGGTGGGCGCGCTGCAGGCGATCGTCGACGAGGCGGCGCGGCACGACGCGCTGATCGTCACCGACGAGGTCTACGAGCACCTCACCTTCGGCCCCGCGC
>JAAZLF010000231.1 GCA_012799425.1 Actinomycetales bacterium
AGCACCAGCTCGGCCATGTCCTCGGTGAACGCCTCGAGCCGGGCCTGGGATTCGCCCAGCCGCTCGTTGAGCAGGAAGTGGATGTTGCCGTCCTTGGCGTGGCCGAAGATGACCGATTCGTCGTAGCCGTGCCGGTCGAACAGCCCCTGCAGCCCCTGGCAGGTGGCCTCGAGCTCGGGCACCGGCACCACGACGTCCTCGAGCAGCGCGGTCGAGCCGGCCGGTCGCGCCCCTGCCACCGCCGCGTACAGCCCCTTGCGGGTGGTCCACATCGCCGTCCGACGGGGCCCGTCGGTGGTCATCTCGAAGGGGGCCGCCAGGCCCAGCGAGTCCGCGAGCGCGGCGGCGTCGGCCGATTTCTGTGCGAGCGTCTCCTCCTCGTCCGCCCGGTGCTCGACCAGCAGCGCGGCATGGGAGTCCACCTCGATGCCGAGGATCTCCTGCGGCGCCCCGGCCAGCTGCTGGGCGACGGTCAGTGAACGGGCGTCCATCAGCTCCGCGGTCGCGAAGCCGGCCCCCACCACATCGGGCAGCGCCGCGGTCGCGGCCTGCAGCGAGGGCAGCACGATCAGGCCGGTCGAGATGTGCTTCTGGATCGGCACCGTGCGGAACACCGCCGAGGAGACGAAGGCGAGCGTGCCCTCCGAGCCGACCACCAGGTGTGCCAGCACCTCCGCCGGGGTGTCGAAGTCCAGCAGGGAGTTGATCCCGTAGCCCATCGTGTTCTTCAGGGCGAAACGCTCCCGGATCACGCGTGCGGCCTCGGCGTCGTCCCGCACCTGCCGCATCAGGCGCAGCAGGCCCTCGTGCAGCTCCGGCTCCTCGCGCCGCAGGCGCGCGTCGGCCCCCTCGAGCCCCGTGTCCACGACCGTGCCGGAGGGCAGCACGAACCGCAGCGACTCGAGCGTGCGGTAGGAGTTCTCGGCGATCCCCGCGGCCATGCCCGAGGAGTTGTTCGCGATCACCCCGCCGATGGTGCACGCGACCTCGCTCGCCGGATCGGGGCCCAGCCGCCGCATGTGCCGCAGCAGATGCGCGTTGACCTGTCGCAGCGTCGCCCCGGGCCCCACCCGTACCCGCTCGCCGCGATCGAGCACCTCGACGCGACGGAAATGGGTGCGCACATCGGCCAGCACCGACTCGCTCTGCCCCTGCCCGGAGAGGCTGGTCCCGCCGGAGCGGAAGGTCAGGGGCCGACGGGCCCGGGTCGCCTCGGCCAGCATCGCCACCACGGCCGCCTCGTCGGTGGGGGAGGCGACCGCCTCCGGCAGCAGCAGATAGTGGGAGGCGTCATGCGCGAGCGCGTGGCGGGCGACGACATCGGTGTCGAGCAGGGGTGCGACGGTCATACCTCACGGTATCCCGCGAGCCGCAGGGCGACGAGGCGTCTTCTCACCGGGCGCGAAGGCCTCCGGCCCGAGCCGCGCGGGCTGTACCGTCGGGTGCGTGACCAGCGCACTGACCACGTACCTCGACCGCCTCACCACGGCCCTGGCCTCGGCCAAGGCCTCCGACGTCGACGACTTCGGCGACGCCGACCAGGTGCTCCTGGATCGCGGCATCTCCGGCAGCGCGGAAGCGGACGGCGACATCCCCGAGCTGTCCTTCCTCTCCGGCGCCCGCGAGGACCACCTGGGCGTCGCCGTCTGCACGATCGACGGGGAGATCACCGCCTCCGGCACCGACCACGCGTTCCCGGTCCAGTCGATCTCCAAGGCGTTCGCCTACGGTGCCGCGATCGATCTGCACGGCGTGGAATACGTCGAATCGATCGTCGACGAGGAGCCGACGGGGGAGGAGTTCAACGCCCTCAGCCTCGACCCCTACACCAAGAAGCCGAAGAACCCGCTGGTGAACATCGGCGCGATCCGCACGCACGCGATGCTCGGCACCACCCAGGAGGAGCGCTCGCAGCGCCTGCTGTCCGTGCTCGACGCCGCTGCCGGCAGACCCCTCGAGCCCCACCGCGAGACCCGCGAGACCGAGATGACGATGGCCGACCGCAACCTGGCGCTGGCCTACATGCTGCGCGCAGCCGGCTCGATGACGGAGGACGCCGCCGAGGTGGTCGCCGGGTACATCGAGGGCTGCGCGGTGCTGACCACCGTCACCGATCTCGCCGTGATGGCCGCGACCCTCGCCTCCGGCGGCACCAACCCGCTCACCGGTCAGGAGGTCTTCTCCCGGGTCGCGGCGCGCCAGGTGCTCTCGGTGATGCTGACCTGCGGCATGTACGACAACGCCGGGGACTGGGTCAGCGAGGTGGGACTGCCCGCGAAGTCCGGCGTGGGCGGCGGCATCATCGCCGCGCTGCCCTCCCGCTTCGGCGTGGCCAGCTACGCCCCGCAGCTGGACCTGCACGGCAACTCCGTGCGCGGCACCCTGTTCTTCGAGCGGCTCAGCGCCGACTTCGCCCTCCACATGCTCGACGGCACCCTGCCGCTCGATCTCGAGGAGCGCGCATTGGAGCTGATGGAGGCGGGGACGCACGTGGCGTGAGGGGGTGCACTGGCGCAACGGTGTCAGCGCTCCGATGATCGCATTCCTCGCCGAGTTCTTGCCACCGTGGCCCGGCGTCTCTACCAGCGCTGCGGCTTCGTGGTGACGGGCCCCGATCCTGAGAACGGTGCCGAGGTGCTCATGCTGCGGCGGTGACCCGTATATGGATAGCGTGGGCTCGAGCCGAGGGGGGGACGGATGCAGAGGTGGCCGAGCCGTGAGATGTGGGGAGGAGTGCTCATCATGATGGTGACCGCGTGCACGCCGGGTGGTGGCGATGCGGTCTCGCTCGACGAAGCGCGCCGTGATGTCGAGGTGCTCGTCGTCGAGCTGCAGGAGGCGATCGCTCTCGACGAGGATCTCTCGTGGCAGGGGCCGTCTGCGGAGGCGCTCGCCGAGGATGAGGAGGGCGCATGCAGGTGGCGCCCGGGGGAGTGGACCGCTGAGCTCGCCCTGCCGGAAGATGATCCGAGCTGGGCCGAGCGCAGCCAGCGCATCGACGAGGTGCTGCAGGGGCATGGCCTGGGCGGTCTCGGCGAGCCCGAGTACACCGGCGGCTCGGCGTACGGACACGAGACGGCCGGCCCCGCGAGCGGCACGCTCCGGATCGACTCCTGGAGAGGCGTCACCACGATCCACCTTCACGGTCTCGAGGTCGCGGTGGAGGGGAGCTGCGACGAGTCCTCGCTGTTCCGCTGATCTCGCGCCGCCCCCGCAGCGGAGGTCGCCGCGAACACGGCCCGGGATCGGTAGACTTCCGTCCATGAGTTCCCCCTCGAGCAACGACCTCGTCCGCCGCCCCTTCGAGGGCCTGCCGAACGAGCAGGACCTGGTGGCGATGCGCCAGCTGATCCCGGCCGCGACCATGGCTGTGAAGACCACCGAGGAGTACGGCTCCCTCGATGTCGAGCTCGCCACGATCCTGCCGATGGCCTGGCCCGCCGTGCGCCGCACCGACGGCTCCGTCACCGTCGGCATCCAGGCCGGCTACCCGGGCAACGACCTCTCCCGCGGCATCGGCCAGGCGATCAGGCTCGCCGCAGCGCTCGAGCCCGGCAGCCCCATCACCACCGTCACCCTCGACGACGACGCGCCCCGGCTGCAGGACGTCCTCGACCTCAGCGGCGACTTCGAGATCCAGGTCCAGGAGACCTTCGAGTTCTGGCTCGACCCCAGCGCCGAGCGCACCGGGGAGATCGAGCAGGCCATCTCGCAGGCCAACGACTCGATCATGCAGACCCGGCCCGTCGAGGGCCTGCCGCACGCCTACTGGGTCGATGCCGGGCCCAAGGAGCATGTGCGCTGGGTGCTCGACGCCGACGAGGAGAAGGTGATCGACGCGGTCACCCGCCTGCACGCCCGCCGCGAGTCCGCGATCTGCGAGGGGGCGAAGTACGTCGGCTCCTTCCGTGCCGAGGGCCTGTCGATCCCTGTCTGGGACCTGCCCAAGGGCGCGGGTGCCGAGGCTGCCGAGGCCGAGGCGGAGGCGTTCCGCGCCCGCTTCGAGGAGGCGCTCGCCTCCACCGAGCCGCTGACCACCCTCGAGCGGCGTGCGCGCGGCGGCATCGTGGCACGTCAGGTGACCCTGCGATGAGCCCCGCGGGGCTGCTGACGGCGCACCGCCCCGAGCGGGTGGCCGTCGTGATCCCCGCCAAGAACGAGGCGGAGCGGATCGAGGCGACCATCGAGTCCGCCCGCAGGATCGCGGGCGTGGACCTGGTCGTGGTCGTCGATGACGGCTCCACCGATGCCACCTCCGCTGTCGCCATGGGGGCCGACGCCCTGGTGGTGCGGCACAAGACCAACCGCGGCAAGGCCGCGGCGATGGCCACCGGCGCACAGGTGATCGCGATCCGTGAGGACGCCGAGCGGGCCGACGGCGGCGAGAGCTTCTCCGAGGAGCTGCACGCTGAGCCGCGCGAGCCTGGGCACACCGGCCCGCTGCCGGTGATCGATCCGGGCGAGAGCGTGCCCCGTGCCCTGCTGTTCCTCGACGCCGACATGGGCGGTTCC
>JAAZLF010000232.1 GCA_012799425.1 Actinomycetales bacterium
CGCTCGGCGTGAGCGTCTTCGTCACCCTCGTGGGCACGCTGCTCGCGCTGTTCGTGACGATCTGCATGGCCTACGCGCTCAGCCGCCCCGTGCTGGGCGGGAAGTTCATGCTGATGGCGATCATCCTGACCCTGTTCTTCAGCCCGGGCCTGATCCCCATGTTCCTGATGATCAAGGAGCTGGGCCTGCTGAACTCGATCTGGTCGCTGATCCTGCCGGGAGTGTTCGCGGGCTTCAACTTCATCGTGATGCGCTCCTTCTTCATGGGGATCCCCTCCGAGCTCACGGAGGCGGCCCGCATCGACGGTGCGAGCGACTTCCGCATCCTGCGCACGATCGTGCTGCCGCTGTCGAAGGCGGTCATCGCGGTGATCGGCCTCTTCTACGCGGTCGGGTTCTGGAACTCGTTCTTCAACGCGATGCTCTACATCAACGACCAGTCCCTCTGGCCGATCCAGATGATCCTGCGCAGCTATGTCATCCAGGGCACCTCCCTCACCGCCGACCAGCTCGGCGTGCAGCAGAGCCCGCCCCCGCAGTCGATCAAGATGGCCGTCGTCGTCGTGGCGCTGGCACCGATCGTGCTCGTCTACCCCTTCCTCCAGAAGTACTTCTCCAAGGGCGTCATCACCGGCGCCATCAAGGGCTGACCCATCCCCCATCCGGCTCCCCTCCCCGGGGCGCCCCCACGAAAGGAATCCCGGATGCGTTTCGAGATCCGTCGACGTGACCTCTTCGCCCTCAGCGGCGCCGCAGCCGTGGCCACCGGTGCCGCCGCCTGCAGCAGCGGAGGCGCGAGCCAGAGCGGAGGCGACGCCGCCTCCGCCGATGCGGAGCTGCCCACCTACCAGCCGCTCGACAGTCTGTCCCCCGATCTGCCGGGCAACGAGGACGGCCTGCACAACACCTTCCTCAAGGCTCCCGAGGAGCTGATCGCCACCACCGACGCGGCGCCGATCACCTCCGGCGAGATCACCGCGCTGACGCAGACCTTCGCCACGCCGCCCACGCCGATGGACAGCAACGGGATGTGGGGCCGGCTGAACGAGGCGCTCGGCGGCACGCTGAACCTGGACATCGCGATCGACTCCTACCCGGAGAAGTTCGCGACGATCCTCGCCTCCGGGGACCTGCCCGATCTGATGTGGGTGCCGCCGAACCAGGGCATCCCCAACATCGGCCCGATGCTGGAGTCCCAGTTCGTGGACCTCACCGAGTACCTCGCCGGCGACGCGGTGCTGGAGTACCCGAACCTCGCCGCGCTCACCCCGGGTTCCTGGCGCACCGCCGTGGTCAACGGGAAGATCTGGGGCGCACCGATCCCCTCCACACCCTTCGGTCAGGTGTACCTCGGCAACCCGTCGGTGTGGGCCGAGGTCGACGGGTTCCAGTCCAGCAGCGCCGAGGAGTTCCTGGACAAGTGCAAGGAGATCCTCATCCCCGGCAAGCGCTGGGCGCTCGAGCCCTTCCTGCCCAACGCCTTCCACATGTTCTCGCAGTGGTTCGGGGTGCCCAACCAGTACCGCGTGAACGAGGACCGCACCCTGACCGCGAACCACCAGATGGACGAGTACCTCGAGACCCTCGAGTACGCCCAGAAGGTGTTCGAGGCCGGAGCGTTCTACCCCGATCTCAACCATGCCGAGTCCGGCCAGGACTTCGCCAACGGCTCGATCGGCGCGCTCGTCTCCGTGGGCCCCCGAGGCGCGGCCGAGTACCGCAAGATCAATCCGGAGCTGATCGCGGACATCATGGTGCCGTTCTCAGCCATCGAAGGCCGCCGCCCCGTGTACAACATGGGCTACGGCACGGTGGGCTTCACCCCGTTCAAGAAAACGGACGACGAAGCCAAGATCCGCGAGCTGCTGGACCTGGTCAACTGGCTCTCCGCCCCCTTCGGCACCGTCGAGTTCATGCAGAAGAACTACGGCACCGAGGGCAAGGACTACGAGGTCAAGGACGGCAACTACGTCGCCATCGGCGATGCCGATGCCGAGGTGCCGGGCCTGGTCAGCGCACTGAACATCATGACCTCCGGCGAAGGTGTCATCTACAACCCGATCCCGAGCGACTCCGAGTACATCTACGGCAAGGAGCAGGAGCTGCTGGAGCTGATGATGCGCCGGCCCACCAACGGGCTGTACTCGGACACCAGCTCGGACAAGGGCACCGAGCTCTCCGCCCGTCTGAACGACGTCCGCAACGACGTCATCCAGGGCCGCAAGACCATCGACGACTTCACCGCTGCGGTGAAGCAGTGGGAGGAGGACGGCGGTCTGAAGATCCTCGAGGAGTTCGCCGAGGTGCTGCCGGCCGACGTGCCCGTCACGCCCAGCAGCACGCTGTGAGCTGACTGCTGCGCATGACGCGCTGCGGGCCCGGTCGGAGATCCGGCCGGGCCCGCTGTACGTCCGACGGAGGACGGGGACAGGGCCCTGTGCCCCGCCCTGTGATCACCCGTCGGTGCGACCGAAGCGGTGCTCCTCGGCGAGCGCGAGCTGGGTGGGCCGCTTGTCCAGGTCCAGCAGCAGTACCTCGTTGCGACCCTCGTGCACCAGCGGTGCGGGGACGTAGAGGGTCAGCTGGGGCCCGATGTTCCAGTAGCGGCCCACGCAGAAGCCATTGACGTAGGCGACGCCGTGGCCGGCGCCGGAGACGTCGAGGAAGGTGTCCTGCGGGGCCGACGCGTCGAACGAGGCGCTGACCAGAACCGGCAGATCATCGCCGTCCCCGGCGCCCTCGAGCGCCGGTGCGCCCTCGACCAGCGCGGCGAGCTCCTCGCCCATCTCCTCGAGCGGCCAGGCATCCACCTCCCAGCCGTTGAGGAACCGGATCGTCTGCCAGACGCCCCCGAGGATGCCCTTGCGCTCCCCGAGCTTCGGGCCGAAGTTCACCCGGCCCAGGTTCTCCACCAGGATGTCCACGCGCACCGTGCGGTGGCCGCCGTTCGGCAGCAGGCGGTCCACGAACGGGGTGAGCTCGATCGTGGCCGGGTCGATCTCGCTCTCCTCGTTGCCGACCACTCCGGTGGCGCCGACGTTGACGCCGTCGACGTACACCCAGGCCCGGTCGTGCAGGTCATAGAGGCGCAGCGGCTGGATGCGGGTCTCACCCTCGACCACCTCGGCCGCGATCTCGATCTCGCGGGACAACCTCAGCAGGCCGCGCTCGAGACCGATGTCCTCGAAGGCGGGAGGGGTGGGGTGCTCCGCGGCGGCGCGCGTGAAGCGCTCGGTGGCGCGCAGGGAGGCGACCTTCTCGATCGCCACCTCGCCGGCGGGGAGGGTGGTCGGCTGCGCCGCCAGGCCCAGCTGCTCGAGGTGCTCCTCATACGGGGGCAGCTCCGCGTGCTGGGCGATGACGTCGCGGAAGGCGCGGAACTTCTCGGTCAGGGCACCGTTCTCCGCGATCGGAGCGTCGTAGTCGTAGCTGGTGGTGGTGGGCTGGAGGAAGCCGAAATGGTTGGCACCGGCCTGCATGCCGAAGTTGGTCCCGCCGTGGGCCATGTAGAAGTTCACGCTCATGCCGTGCTCGAGCATGTCCTTCAGCTCGCCTGCCGCATCCCCGCCGGTGCGCTCGTGGTGCTCCTCGCCCCAGTGGTCGAACCAGCCGTTCCAGAACTCCATGCACATCTGCGGCTGGGCGGGCAGCTCCTGCTCGGTCATGGCGAGCACCTCGAGGGTGCGCGAGCCGAAGTTCACGGTCGCCAGTGCGCCCTCGACGGTGCCGCCGGTCAGCCACATGCGGGCCGGGCCGTCGGAGGTCACCAGCAGCTCCTCGATGCCGCGCGCGATCAGACCGTCGCGCAGATGGGCGAGGTAGACCTTGTCGTCGCCGAAGCTACCGTACTCGTTCTCGACCTGCACCATCACCACGTTGCCGCCGCGGGTGGTCTGACGCTCGGCGATCACCGGGATCAGCTGGTCGAACCAGGCGTCCACGAGCTCGAGGTAGGGGGCGTTGCGGTTGCGCAGGCGCAGGTTCCGATCGGCGAGGATCCAGCCGGGGAAGCCGCCGTTCTCCCACTCCGCGCAGATGTACGGGCCCGGGCGCACGATGGCATCCAGCCCCTCTTCCGCCGCGATGTCGAGGAAACGGCCCAGGTCCGCGATCCCCTCGAAGGTGGTCGTCTCGCGAGCGGGCTGGTGCACGTTCCAGGCCACGTAGGTCTCCACCGTGTTGCAGCCCATCGCGACCAGGCGGCGCAGGCGGTCCCGCCACTGCTCGGGGTGGACGCGGAAGTAGTGGATCGCACCGGAGATCACCAGGTGCGGCTCCCCATCACGCAGGAAACCGTCGGGGGTGGGCTGGAGCAGGGCGGTCATCGTTGAAGGTCCTCTCGGGTTAAACGTCTTACACCAGTGTGACAGGTGCCGCGAGCACCCGCCCCGCTCAGTTCTCGCGGATCACCGCGACGGCGCCGGCGGGGACGGTGTGGGCGCCGTCCGCCTCGGTGCCGCGCAGCAGCTCTTGTCCGCTGACCTGCACCACCTGGTCGCGGTCGGAATGGTTGAGCACGAACAGGTAGGTGGTGCCGTCCTCGGCCCAGCGGCGCACCGCCTCCACGTCGCGGTGCAGGCCCGGCACCGCGGGCTCCACTCCGGCGGCGCTCGCGATCTCCTCCACCAGCGTCTCGAGCCCGTCGGCCGCGGGACGGGCGGCGACGTACCAGGCGGCGCCGCCCTCCTCCCCCACCACGTGGCGGGTCACCGCGGGCCAGCCGTGCAGCGGCCCGTCGGCCCAGGTGCGCTTCGCCTCGGCGCCCTCGAGGTGGGTCTTCTCGCTCCACATGTCCGCGGCGGTGCCGTCGTCCAGGTGCAGGATCTCGTGCTCCTGCAGGGCGTAGAACTCCTCGGTGCGCACGCCGAGCAGGTCCCGGAACGCGCCCGGGTAGCCGCCGAGGTGGATGTGGTCGTTCTCGTCCACGATGCCGGAGAAGAAGGTGATGACCACCTGCGCGCCGGCACGGGCGGCCTCGGCCAGGCGCTCGGCCTCGGGCGCGCTCACGGTGTAGAGCGTCGGAGCGATCACCAGCTCGTAACCGGTCAGGTCGGTGCTGGTGGAGACGATGTCCACGCCGATGCCCAGATCCCACAGCGCGGTGTACCAGCGCAGCATCTCCTCGCTGTAGCGCAGCGCCTGGGTGGGGTGGGAGTCCAGCTCGCTGCCCCACCACGAGGGGTAGTCCATCACCAGCGCCACGCGGTTGAGCACCCGGCTGCCGCGCACCTCGGCGAGGGATTCCAGCGCCCGGCCCAGCCCCACGGTGCCTCGCCACACGTCGGTGTCGCGCCCGCCGTGCGGGACCATCGCGGAGTGGAACTTCTCGGCCCCGGCCTTGGACTGGCGCCACTGGAAGAACATCACCCCGTCGGCCCCGCGGGCGACGTGCGAGAGGGAGTTGCGCAGCATCTCGCCGCGGCCCTTGGTGCGGTTGCGGGGCTGCCAGTTCACCGCCGAGGTGGAGTGCTCCATGATCAGCCACGGATCGCCGCCGGCGACACCGCGGGAGAGGTCCGCGGCGAAGGCGAGCTCGATCTGGCCGCGGGGGTCGGCGGCGATCAGGTAGTGGTCGTTGGCGACCAGGTCGACGTCCTTCGACCAGGAGAAGTAGTCCATCCACTTGGTGGCGGAGGAGAGCATGAAGTTGGTGGTCGCCGGGATGTGCGGGGTGACCTCGCGCAGCACGTCGCGCAGGGCCCGGTAGTGGGTGAGCAGCTCGTCGCTCGAGTAGCGGGCGAAGTCGAGCTGCTGGCTGGGGTTGGCGTAGGTGGGGGCGGCGCGTGGCGGGAGGATCTCCTCGAAGGAGTCGTAGCGCTGGGACCAGAAGGCGGTGCCCCACGCCTCGTTGAGCGCCTCGATGGTCTCGTAGCGGGCCTCGAGCCAGCGGCGGAACGCGGCGGCGGCGTGGTCGGAGTAGTCGTGCGGGACATGGCAGCCCAGCTCGTTGTCGACGTGCCAGAGCGCGAGCGCGGGGTGGTCGCCGTAGCGCTCGGCCATCACGCGGGTCATCTTCGTCGCGTACTGCCGCAGCAGCGGTGCGGAGACGGCGTAGGCCTGGCGCCCGCCCTGGCTCAGCACGGTGCCGTCCTCGGTGACGGGGAGGATCTCGGGGTGGCGGCGGGTCAGCCACGGCGGCGGGGAGGCTGTCGCTGTCGCGAGGGCGACCTTGATGCCGGCGTCGGCGAGGTTGTCCATCACCTCGTCGAGCCAGGCGAAGTCGTACTCGCCCTCGCGCGGCTCGAGCATCGCCCAGGAGAAGATCGCGACGCTGAGCAGGTTCACTCCTGCCTCGCGCATGAGCTCGATGTCCTCGAGGCGCACCTCGCGGGGCCACTGCTCGGGGTTGTAGTCCCCGCCGTAGGCGATGCCCTCGACTCCGAGCGGCCAGGGTCGTGCAGCGGTCATGTCTCCTCCATTGCGAGAACGATCCGGAAGTGCGTATGACCAGGGTAGGCGCCGCACGTGCGGCGGGGGGCGCGCAGTCCGTCAGCGAGTCAGGGAAGGGTCCCCGATCCATCCGGCCACCAGGGGCGTGCGGGTGGTGGTCTCGTAGGCGATCACCAGGAACGGCGCATCGAGCACGAGGCGGCGCTGCGGCGGGGCGGCCGCGGCGAGGCGGGTCATCAGCGCGGTCGCGGCGGCGGCCTCCATCCCGTGCTCGTCCACGGTGAGCACGGCCTTGTGCAGCACCTGAGAGATGAACCAGTGCGCGCCCTCGGTGATCCCGGTGAAGTCGGCGCCGGGCCCGAAGGGTGCGGTCATGCCGAGCTGCCGCAGGGGTGTGCTGAGCTCCTCCTCGAAGGAGATGTCGAGCGCGGGGAGGGTGAGGTCGACGGGCTCGGGCGAGCGGTCGAACCCCTCGAGCACGGCATCGAGGCCGACGCCGGGCACGCCGCTCCGACCGGGCTCCACCGCGCACGCCGCCCAGGCGTCGAGCACGTCCTCGGGGCCGACGACGGGCTGGACCAGGGCGAGCGCGATCTCGCCGCCGGCGGTGGGCAGCGCGGTCGCGCGGCAGTGGGCGTCCTCGTACCAGCCGCGGGCGGTGCCGCTGAGCATCGTCACCTCGCGCTGCTGGCCGGGCGCGGTGGTGAAGGTGCCGGGGGCGCTGCTCAGCGGGGAGGGCCAGGCGGCCTTCACGTGCAGGGCGCTGACCAGCACGAGCCGTTCGCGGGCGGTGAGGGCGCCGGGCGGGATCAGATCCTGGATCAGCTGGTCGGTGCGCTCCTCGACCCAGGCGTTGATCTCACGTCGGCCCGCCTCGCGGGTCTCGGCCTCGCGCACGTCGAGCCGCCCGAGCGCGGCGCCGAAGTCCTCCTCGAGCAGCGCCCGGTACTCGGGCAGCACCGTCACGCCCTGCTCCGCCCAGGCACCGCCGACGAGCGAGGCGCGGGCGGGCTCGGGGCCGCGTCCGGGCTCGCGGGCACGGGCCTCCTCGCCGACGGCCGCGAGCACCTCGCGCAGCTGCCTCGCGGTGCGGGCGAGCTGCTCCATGTCCCCGCCGAGCTCCTGCTCCATCTGCTGCCGCGTGGCACCGCGGGCGCCGAGTCCGGCCATGGTCAGCGCGACCTGCGCGGACAGCGGCGAGCAGACGGCGTTGGCGGGGCGGCGGTCGATGCTCGCGAGCAGGCGGGCGGTGAAGGCAGTGACCATCGCCCCATCCAATCCGTCGGCGGCCGACGGGGCAAGCATCCCGGCGCGCCGCGAGCGTCGGAGACGGCGGGCCGGTGCCGGGCGTGCGCTGGGCCGCGTGCTCAGCGGGTCTGCGTCGGATCCCCGATCCAGCCGACCACGAGCGGCGCGCGGGTCTCCCGCTCGTAGGCGACGAACAGGAACGGAGAATCCAGCAGCAGCTCCTGCTCGAGCACCGGGAGGGAGGTCTCGCCCACCATCACGGCGGTGGCCGCAGCGGCCTCCATGCCCTGCTCGTCGATCGTGATCACGGCTTTCTGGACCACGTCGGTGATCCGCAGGTCTGCAGCGCCGGTGATGCCGGAGAAGTCCGCCGAGCCGCCGAAGGCCTCGGTCATCCCCAGCCCCTCGAGGATCTCCTTCAGGGAGGCGTCCCAGTCGATGTCGAAGGCAGGCACCGTCAGCTGGGTCGAGGCCTCGGAATCCTCGAGGCCGCTCAGCAGCGCGGAGAGGCCGGCGCTGTCCTCGGCCCAGGCATCGAGCACCTCGGCGACCTCGGCGGCGGGCTGGACGAGCGCGAGGGCGAGGTCGCCGCCGTAGGTGTCGAGCGAGGTCGCACGGCAGACCTCGTCCTCGTACCAGGTGGAGGTGGAGCCGTGGAGCATCTCGGCGCTGCGCTCCTCGCCGTCGGTGGTGGTGAAGGTGCCGCCGCTCGTGGTGAGCTCCTGCAGCCAGGCTGCCTTCAGGTGCAGGGCGTTGACCAGCACCAGGCGCGTGGTGGGGCTGAGCGCGTCCTCGGGGACGAGCTCCTCGATGAGGTCATCCGTGGAGTCGGCGACCCAGCCGTTGATCTCCTCGCGGGCCTCCTCGCGGGCGCCCTGCTCGGTGAAGTCCGCTTCCCACAGTCCACTGCCGAACCAGGTGGCGAGGTCCTCGAGGAAGGCGTCCTGGACGTCGAGGCCCTCCTGCAGCCAGGTCCCGTTCACGAGCGAGGCGCGGGCCGGCTCGGGCGCCTCGTCATCGTCCGCCTCGCGCTCGGCGTCTCCGATCACGGCGAGCTGCTGGGAGAGGGTGTTCGCGCTCGCGGCCAGCTCGTCCATCCCGCCGCCGAGGGTCTCCTCCATCTGGGCGAGGGTCTGCCCGGCAGCGCCCATGCCCACCATGGTGAGCGCGACCTGCGCGGACAGCGGCGAGCAGACGGCGTTGACCTCGGCGCGGTCGATCGCGCCGAGCAGCGCGGCGGTGAAGGGGACGACGATATCCCCGGCGCCCTCGACGGGGCCTGGCTCGGTGCGCGGCAGCTCGGCCCGCAGGTCCGGATCGGGGCCGTCACCTCCGCCGCAGGCCGCGAGGCCAAGTGTGGCCAACGGGAATGCCGCCCCAGCAGCCAACAGGTCGCGCCGCCGATGGCGGGTCCGGGCGTGAACATCTCTCATGCGCCTACTCAAGCGTAGGAGGACTGCCGGGACAAGGCGGGCGACTCACTTGCCGGAATCGTTCACAGACAACGAGCGAGAGATCTTCCCCGGTGCCGGCCCGAAACTAACCTTGACAGGACCGCGTTGGGGACCTTTTACTGTGATCGATCACAGTCACAGCATCGATGCATTGGCTGACCCGGTGGCCCGAGACGGGAGGGGCCGCTTCTCGACAGGCCGCGCAAGGATGCAGGGCCCAAACAGAAAGAGAGCGACAATGGCGTACTCATCAGGACGTACCGGACACCCCAGCCGGCGGAGCATGATCCTCGGCGGCGCAGCAATCGGGGCCACCGCGGTCACGGCCCTGAGCGCCTGCACTGAAGCCCCCACCGAGGGCGGGACAGACGGTGGCCTCGAGTGGGACGAGGCCAGCGGCAGCTACACGATGGAAGAGGAGGTCGCCACCGGCAAGGCACCCCTGACCCTCTGGGTCGAGTACGAGGAGTACGGCGACGCCATCGTCAAGGCGTTCCAGGGGGTCCACCCCGATGTGAAGATCCATGTCGAGATCGTCGCCAAAGTCGATGCGGGCGAGCGTATGGCGCTCGATGGGGAAGCTGGCAGCGGTGCCGATGTCTTCACGCTCCAGTACGACCAGCTCTCCAGCGCCATCGACGCCGGGACGGCTGCACCCATCGGTCAGTACGAGGACGCGATCACGGAACGTTCCGGCCCAGTGTTCGCCGCCGCCGT
The DNA here is from genome assembly GCA_012799425.1 of Actinomycetales bacterium. GTDB lineage: Bacteria > Actinomycetota > Actinomycetes > Actinomycetales > Dermabacteraceae > Brachybacterium. The sequence goes on from JAAZLF010000232.1 coordinate 9,810, forward strand.
CAGCCGCGAAGGTGCCATGCACGGCGTGCCGATCGCGACCGAATCGATCGCGCTGTTCTACAACCGGACCCTTCTGAAGAGCCTCACCGGCTCCGAGGAGCCGGCCACCACCTGGGAAGAGATCGCCGACCTCGCGGCGAGCTACAACGACAGCGCCGCAAACACCTGGACGATCCGATTCCTTGCTGGGGAGATGTACTACGCCTATCCGGTTCTGTCCTCACTCGGCTGGCGGCTCTATCCCGACGGGAACCTGGAGGACCCTCAGCTCGATTCCTCCGAGCTGACCACCGGCCTCGAGTACTTCGCGAGTCTGAGGGACATCTGGGACGTGAACTCGGCTGACGCGACCTACGACTCCGTCGAGAACGAGTTCGCCAAGGGCGAGACGCCATACGTCATCACCGGCCCTTGGGCGTTCGGCGACTTCGACAATGCCGCCGAGAGCCTCGGCTTCGACTACGGGGTCACCACGCTGCCCACTGCCGCGGACGGCTCCACCGCGCTCTCACTGGCCGGCCTGTCGGTCGCCGTGGTCTCCGGCTACACCCCCTACCCGGCCGCAGCTCGAGTCCTCGCAGATTTCATGGCCTCCGAAGCCGGCGCCGAGGCGCTCTACTCGTCCATCGGGGCGGTTCCCGCACTGACCCCGGAGCTCTCTTCGAGCATCGAGGGACTCGCCGATGACGAACACGCCCAGGGGGTTCTCGCACAGTCACAGAACTCCGATCTCGTCGAAGAGATTCCCGCGTACATGTACACGGTGGGGAATGCGCTCGTCACCCAGGTCTGGGACGGCATCCTCGAGGTCGGAGACGCGCAGAGCCAAGCGCAGACCGACTACCAGAACCTCTCGACTCTCGGGGAGTAGATCCCATGACACAGACGCTCGTGAAGGGGGAAGCGCCGGCGTCGGCTCCGGAGCGACCTGCACCGCAGCAGTCGCCCGCGTGGGTGGCAGGGCTCGCCTCCGGACTCCTGTGGGGAAGTGGACAGGCCATGAACCGCCAGTACGCCAAGGGGCTCGTCTTCCTCACCCTCATGGTGGCGACGGTCGCGACAGAGCTGGTGACTGGCTACTACGGCAATCTGACCAGCTACAGCTTCAGGAGGAACGGCGGATTCTTCCTCCGAGGGCTGTGGGGCCTGATCACACTGGGCACTGAGCCGCGGGCGACAGGTCTGACAGGCCTCACCGACGGCGACCACTCGATCGTCCTGATGGTCAACGGTTTGATCGCCCTGCTCACCCTGCTCGTGATCGCCGCACTCTATGCCTGGAACATCATCGATGCGGTGCGCACGCGGCGCATCCTCATTCGTACCGGGACCACACCCACCTCTCGCGAGTACTTCACGACTCTATGGCAGTCGTCGTACGCATACATCGTGCTGTCGCCGCTTCTGGCGCTGCTGCTGTTCGTGAGCGCTCTTCCGATCATCTTCGGAATCCTCATCGCCTTCACGAATTACAACCGCGACAATCTGCCTCCGCTGTCCCTCGTCGACTGGGTCGGCCTGTCGAACTTCACGGCCATCTTCTCCATAAAAGCCTGGTCCGGCACCTTTCTCGGCGTGCTCACATGGACCGTCGTCTGGGCGGTCGTCGCAACCATGACGACATATCTCTTCGGCTTCATCCAGGCCGTCATCCTCAACAGCTCGCGCGTCCGGTACCCACGGTTCTGGAGGAGCATCTACATCCTGCCGTGGGCCGTGCCGGCGATGATCTCCGCACTCGTCTTCCGATCGATGTTCAACGGACAGTTCGGACCGATCAATCAGATCCTGCTCGACTGGGGCCTGATCGAGCAGCGCATCTATTGGTTCACGGACCCCAGCAACGCCCTGCTCGCACGGGTGATGGCGCTGCTCGTGAACCTCTGGCTCGGCTTCCCATACTTCATGGCGCTCATCGGTGGCGCACTGACCAACATCGACAAGAACTACTACGAGGCAGCAGTGCTCGACGGCGCATCCTCATCGCAGATCCTGCGCAGGATCACCTTCCCGATCATCTATCGGGCCACCGCCCCGCTGGCCGTGCTCGCGTTCGTCGCGAACTTCAACAACTTCGGAGTCATCTACTTCCTCACCGAGGGCGGGCCCGCGAACTCGAACTACCAATTCGCCGGAAGCACGGACCTACTCATCACGTGGTTGTTCACACTGACCGTCGACAATCGCCTTTACAACATCGGCGCCGTCATGTCGATCGTCATCTTCGTCCTGGTAGGCACCTTCTCCCTGTGGAATCTCAAGAGATCGAGGGCATTCGATGAGCTCTGACATCATCGGCACCACCCGCCCATCCGGTACCGGCCGCACCGCGCGCGCCGGCGGCTCTGTACGAAGGACCGGTACCGCCGCGCTCTGGGACAGGGCGAAGACGATCCTCATCCACATCGAGCTCGCCGTGCTCGCGGTCGTCGTCATCTACCCGCTGGTGTGGGTCGTCGGGGCGTCCTTCGGAGCCACCGGCGGGCTCGCCCAAGCCTCCGCAATCCCCTCGGACCCCTCACTGGCGAACTACGTCCGACTCCTCACCGCAACCGATTTCCCACGGTGGTACTTGAATTCGTTCATCGTCGCGACGAGCAACATGGTCCTCAGCGTCGTCATCTCGGCGTTCAGCGCCTACATCTTCTCCCGGCTTCGCTTTCGCGGCCGAACGTTCGCACTGACGTCGATGTTGATACTGCAGATCTTCCCTGCGTTCCTCAGCGCCATCGCCGTCTACATGCTGTTCCTGAATTTCGGCCTGCTCGACAGCCTCACGGGGCTGATCGTCGCGAGTCTTGCCGCACAGCTTCCCTATAACACGTGGCTGCTCAAAGGGTACGTCGACGGCATCTCCACGAGCTTCGACGAAGCGGCACTCATAGACGGTGCCTCGCGGACACGGATCTTCACCCGCATCATCCTCCCTCTCATGAAACCGATGCTGACCTTCGTCGCGATCACCCAGTTCGCCGTGCCCTGGATGGACTTCATCCTCCCGAAACTGCTGATCAGCAGCCCTCAGCACAAGACCATCGCCATCGGCCTGTTCGAAATGATCGCCGACGAGACCCGCAACGAGTTCACCACCTTCGCCGCCGGGGCCGTCCTGGTCGCGGTGCCCATCACCATCTTGTACATCGTGCTTCAGAAGCACCTGATCAGCGGCCTCACGGCCGGAGGGGAGAAGGGATGACCCTTCAGATCCGCGGCGCAGACGCGTCGATGACCGAAGAGCTCGAGGAGCTCGGCGCCGTGTTCTCCCACCGAGACCGGACTTCCGACGATCCATTCGCGATCATGGCAGCCGAAGGAGCGACACTCTCGCGCCTACGCCTGTGGGTCGACCCCTACGACGAGGACGGTGCCCCGTATCTCGGCGGCACGAACGATCTCGAGCGGACCATCCGGCTTGCCCGCCGTTCTCGGGAGGCGGGGCTCGATGTCATGCTCAACCTCCACTACAGCGACTTCTGGACCGACCCGAAGAAGCAGCGGCTCCCCCGCGCCTGGTCAGAGCTGAACGAGAGCGAGCTCATCGGCGCCGTCGAGGACTACACGCTCACGGTCATGCGCCGCTTCGCCGACGAGGGGATCGAGGTCGCCTACGTCCAGGTCGGCAACGAGATCACCAACGGGATGCTCTGGCCCGTCGGTCGCACGCCCCGCTACCTCTTCGAGGAGAGGCGATTCGAGGACGTGGACCCAAACGAGCGCAGACGACAATTCGACACCCTCTCCTGCCTTCTCGCAGCAGGAGCACGGGCCGTCCGTGCCGAGTCACCGAATACCCGGATCATCCTCCACCTCGACTTCGGCGGGGCGGCAGACCTCTACCGCGGCTGGTTCGATGAGATCACCGCACGCGGAGTCGACTTCGACGTGATCGGCCTGTCCTATTACCCGATCTGGCACGGAACCCTCGACGATCTCGGACGGAACCTCGCCTCCCTGGTCGAACGCTTCGGGAAAGACCTGTGCGTCGTCGAGACCGCCTATGCGCATCGACCCGATACTGCCGACGGCGCCTTTGCGATCTTCAACGCGGAGTCCGCCGTGAGCCTGGGGTACCCCGCAACTGTCGATGGACAACGGCACTTCCTAGAAGACCTGAGCACAACGCTCGCAGGAGTGCCTGGCCATCGCGGACTCGGTTTCGTGTATTGGGAACCGGCGTGGATCCCGATCGAGGGCACCAGCTGGGCGAGCCGCGCAGGCATGGAGTACGGCGACGACGTGGCAGAGCCCGGGAACAACTGGTCGAACCAGGCCCTGTTCGACGAGGACGGCCGAGCACTCGACTCGTGGGCGGCGTTCCGCCATGAGACGCCCGCGGCACAGGGTCGCGGCGGCCCGCAGCAAGAGCTGCGGCAGGAAGGAGATCGACGATGAGATTCTCGAACGATGCGGTACGGCAACCCACACGGCGCACTGTCGTTCTCGGAACTGCAGGGATTGTCGCTGCGGGCTTCGGACTCGGTGCCATCGGTCCGGCCGAGCAGGCCCGTGCGACCGGCGACGAACTCATCATGGGAGGCGATCTCGGAATGCTCGCCGAAGTCGAAGAACGCGGAGGGGTCTTCTCCGACGGGGGGATCGTCACGGATCCCGTAGCGCTCATGGCAGCCTCGGGAATGAACCTTGCACGCCTTCGACTCTGGGTCGACCCGTACACAGCAGCGGGTGAGGCGTACGGCGGCGGGACCAACGACCTGGTCGCGACGATCGCGATGGCTCGACGGGCGAAAGCTCACGGCATGCGGATTCTGCTCGACATCCACTTGAGCGACTGGTGGGCGGACCCGGGAACGCAGACCAAGCCGAAGGCCTGGCGATCCCTGTCCTACGCGGATCTCGTCGATACCGTCCACGACTACACCGAGGACGTGATCGGGCAGATGCGATCTGCCGGTGTGCTCCCCGACATGGTGCAGATGGGGAACGAGACGACCGCCGGCATCCTGTGGGACGACGGGAAGGTCGGCGCCGGCAATCCGGACTTCTCCCAGCTCGCCGAGCTGCTCCAATCCGGGATCGATGGAGTCCGCGGCGCGCTCGGGCCCGGCGAGGGTGTCGAGATCATCCTCCACCTCGACCATGGAGGGGACAACGCGCTCTACCGATGGTGGTTCGACGGCATCGTGGCTGAGAACGTGGATTTCGATGTCATCGGGCTCTCCTACTACCCGTTCTGGCACGGGACCATGGGCGAACTCGCCGACAACCTCAATGACATCAGCAGGCGATACGGCAAGGACGTCCTCGTCGTCGAAACCGCATACGCCTGGACCCTCGAGGACGGGGACGGTCTCGGGAACTCGTTCTACACCGCAGAGGAGGAGGCCGGCGGCTACCCGGCCACCGTCGCAGGGCAGACCGCATTCCTCCGGGACCTGCGCGATATCGTGCTCGCGGTCCCCGACGGCCGCGGCCGAGGTCTCGTCTGGTGGGAGCCCACCTGGCTCCCCGTCGACGGCGCCCATTGGGGGTCGGAGGCCGGGAAGGCCGACAACGATGACCCCGGCACGCTGTCGAACCCCTGGGACAACCAGACGCTGTTCGACTGGGACGGCGAGGCGCTGAGCACGCTCCCCGTCTTCGGCGAGCTCCCGCGAGAAAATCACGTTGTCAACGGCGGATTCGAGGATGACGGATATACCAACAGCCCGAGCGGCTGGGGCGTCTGGGCCGAGGACCCGAAAGACCTGGACGCCATCTTCACCCAAGATCCCGCCGTCGTCGGCTCATACAAGCTCACGCACTGGAAGGCTACGGCCCACACGGTGTCGACGTTCCAGATCGTCGAAGGGCTCTCTCACGGCACCCACCGGGTGTCGGCGTGGGTGCTGAACAGCGGAGGGCAGGACGCCGCATACATGTACGTCAAGGGACATGGTGCGCCCGAGGCCCGAGCCGACATTCCCGTGTCCTCGAGCTCGTGGATCCGCGTCGCGCTCGAGGTGAGCGTGACGACTGGGCAGCTGGAGCTCGGCTTCTACTCGGAAGCCGCAGCGGATCAGTGGATCAACGTCGACGACGTCCGTGTCGTCGAAACCTACTGAGAGCCGGCAAGGCCTTGGTCGGGTACTGGCGCCAGCGCGACCTGTATGCCATATACGGCGCAGCGGTCGCTGTGACGCCCGTACCCGACCAAACGAGCCCAGCCCGCCGAACGGGCGAGGCCGACGGGCGCGGCTGCACCCGCCGCACCTGCCGAGTCGGCCCGGATCAGCCCTTGACGGAGCCCTCGGTGAGGCCACCGCGCCAGAAGCGCTGCAGCACCAGGATGAGGATCGCCAGCGGGATCACCGACAGCAGCGCGCCGCCCGTGGTGAGCTGGTAGAACTCGGGCAGACGATCCGTCTGTGCCCTCCAGTTGTCCAGCCCCAGAGTGATCGGGTAGAGCCGCTCATCGGCCAGCATCACCAGCGGGAGCATGTAGTTGTTCCAGATCGCGACGAACTGGAACAGCAGGATCGTCACCAGCGCAGGGGTCAGCTGCGGCAACGCCAGGCGATGGAACAGACCCAGCTCCCCCACCCCGTCGATCCGGCCGGCCTCGAGCAGCTCGTCAGGCACTGCGGCGCTGGCGTAGATCGAGGCGAGGAACAGCCCGAAGGGACTGACCAGCGAAGGGATCAGCACCGACCAGTAGGTGTTGGTGATCCCGATCGAGCTGAACAGGAAGAACAGCGGCAG
>JAAZLF010000233.1 GCA_012799425.1 Actinomycetales bacterium
GGAGGACGCCAAGTGACCACCCGTACCCCGCTGATGGCGGGCAACTGGAAGATGAACCTCGACTGGAAGCAGGGCCTCGCCCTGGTCGAGGAGCTCGGAGAGCAGCTCAAGGAGGTCGACACCTCGGTCGTCGAGACCGTCGTGCTGCCCCCGTTCGTCGATCTGCGCACCGTGCAGGTCGCAGTCGACTCGGGCAAGCTCCCGATCGCCTACGGTGCCCAGGATGTCTCCGCCCACGAGTCCGGTGCCTACACCGGTGAGGTCTCCGGCCCGATGCTCAAGGCCCTGGGCTGCAGCTACGTCGCGGTCGGGCACTCGGAGCGCCGCCAGTACCACGGCGAGGACGAGGCGGTCACCAATGCGAAGGTGAAGGCGGCCTTCGCCGCAGACCTGACCCCGATCCTCTGCGTCGGCGAGCCGCTCGAGGAGCGCAAGGCCGGCACGCACGTCGCCTACACCCTCGCGCAGCTCGAGGGCGGCATCGAGGGGCTGGACGCCGCGCAGGCGAAGCAGATCGTCGTCGCCTACGAGCCCGTCTGGGCCATCGGCACCGGCGAGGTCGCCAGCGCGGACGACGCGCAGGAGGTCTGCGCCGCGATCCGCGAGGCGCTGCGCACCGCTCACGGCGACGAGGTCGCGGATGCGGTCCGCGTCCTGTACGGCGGCAGCGTGAAGTCCTCCAACGTCGTGGAGCTCATGGGCAAGGACGACGTGGACGGCGCCCTCGTCGGGGGCGCCTCGCTGAAGGCCGAGGAGTTCGCGAAGATCGCGGGCTTCCAGGGCTGATCGGTCCTCCTCAGCGACGTACCGCGCACCACACGGGCCGGGTCCTCAGCGGGCCCGGCCCGTGGCGTATGCTGTCTCGGTACTCCGAACTCCGTGGAAGGTGTCTGCCCTCGTGGATCTGCCCCTGCTGAAGCTCGTCCTTCAGATCGCGCTGGCCGTCTTCGGCCTGCTCACGATCATGCTCGTCCTGCTGCACAAGGGGCGCGGAGGCGGCCTGTCCGACATGTTCGGCGGCGGCGTCTCCTCCTCCGCCAGCGCCTCGGGCGTGGCGGAGCGCAACCTCAACCGGATCACCGTCGGCGCGGCGGTGACCTGGGGCCTGTGCGCTGTGGGGCTGGGCATCCTGGAGAAGTTCCTCTGATCTTCCGTACGCGCTGAGCAGCGAGCAGGGCCGGTCACCTCCGTGGTGACCGGCCCTGCTGCTTTCCGTGCGCGCACCTCTCCAGGCCTGCCCGAGCACGGCCTCGGGAACGCCGAAGGGCCGGTCCCGCGGAGCATCTCTCCACGGGCCCGGCCCTTCAGCGGCTGCTCAGGACTCCGGCTGCTCACCTGCGGCAGCGGCGTCGAGGAACCAGGTGGTCGAGTCCAGCCCGCGCACAGCGGAGGCGGGAACCTTCCACGGGTCGATGCCCCGGTGACCATCGCGCACCGCGCCGGCCTTCTCCGCACCGGCGACCAGCAGGGCCACGTGCCGCGAGGAGTTCAGCACCGGCCAGGTGAGCGAGATCCGCTCCGAGGGCGGCTTCGGCGAGTCGGTGACACCGGTCGCGCTGGCGCCCACTTGACGCTGATCGCGATGCTCGGGGAACAGCGAGGCGATGTGGCCGTCCGGGCCCACACCCAGCATCAGCACGTCGAAGAACGCGCGACCGCGGGTGCGGAACGGCTCGTCGCCGCCCATCTGGTCCAGCTGCTGGCCGTACCACGCGGCGGCGTCGTCCAGGGACATGCCATCTGCGGGGGAGGGCATCACGTGGATGTTCCGCTGGGGCAGCCCCGCCTCCTGCAGCGGCTCGAGCAGCGTGGCGCGCACGCCCACCTCGTTGCGCTCCTCGGAGTCAGGGCCGACGAAGCGCTCATCGCCCCACCACAGGTGCAGGCGGGTCAGATCGACCCCGGCCTTCTCGAGCGCCGCAGGAAGAGCAGCCGCCGTCTTGGTGCCGACGGTGCCGCCGGTGAGCACCAGGTGCGCCAGCTGGCGCTCCTCGATTCCCACGACGAGCTGCTGGGCGCTGCGCTGCGCCGCCGCCTGGGCGACAGCGTCCGCATCGGGCACCACCAGGTCGGTGGGCTCGGGCTTGCCGTCGGCGTAGGTGGCGGTATCGGAGATGCTGCTGTAGGTGGTGGCGAGGACCTCGCCGTACACCTCGTCGGGGTCCAGCCGCCGCAGCTCCTCGGTGAGGAGCTCGGCGAGGGTGCGACGCGGCATGGTCACGTGCTGGCCGGTGTCATCTCCCGGCAGCTTCATCACGATCGACTCGTCATCGACCCGGGTGAGGTCGATGACGCCGTCCGTCCGCACCAGGCGGACGCCGTGCACGCCGGCGAAGTCGCCGTCCTCGGCGGGCGGCGCCAGCACCTCGGCCTGGATCCCGAGCGTGTGCTCGAGCCACCCGGCCATGAGGGCGACGGAAGGGTTGCCGGCGGTGCCGGTGACCTGCACGGTGGTGGGCGTGGAGATGGGCGGGACCTCGTATGCGCTCGCGACCAGCCCGCGCCAGCGGGTCAGCCGCGCCCAGGCGAAGTCGGAGTCGCCGTTGGCGTATCCGCGGCGCAGCCGCTTCAGGGTGCCCAGCGGCTCCTCGCAGGCGGCGGCATCGGTGATGCGGCGCTGCGACATCGAACCCAGCACGTCGTGGACAGGGGAGCCGGGAGCGTTCTCCGGCCACCAGGTCACGATCGGTGCATCCGGCAGCAGCAGCGCCATCACGAGCGTGTCCAGCGCCCCCAGCACCTCGCCCCGGGCGTGCAGGATGACGATCTCGCCGGCGCCGGCATCGCGGCCCACGCGGATCTCGGCGTCCAGGCCGGAGTTCTCGGCCTCCGGGTCCGCATCGACCACGATCACCCGGGCGGGGTGCTCGTGGCTCGCGGCGATCGCTGCCTCGAGAGGCTCCTCGATATCACCGGTGGCGATGATGATCAGAGTCAGGACGCGTCCGATGGTGTTGGCACCGAAGGTCTCCCGCATCTCGATCATCTGCTTGTCGATCGCCGACGCGGTGGTGTCGGTCAGGGTGGTGATCACGGTCGCCTCCAGGTACGCCCGTCACGGGCGAGCATCTCGTGCGCGGTATCGGGGCCCCAGGTGCCGGGGCGGTAGGGGGCCGGGTCCAGGTGCTGTGCCCAGTGCTCGGTGATGGGATCGAGGATCTGCCAGGACAGCTCGACCTCCTTCTGGCGGGGGAACAGCGGGGGATCGCCCAGCAGCATGTCCAGGATCAGACGCTCGTAGGCCTCGGGCGACTCCTCGGTGAAGTTCATGCCATAGGCGAAGTCCATGGTCACGTCCCTCACCTCCATCTGCGTGCCAGGCACCTTGGAACCGAAGCGCATGGTGACGCCCTCATCGGGCTGGACGCGGATGACGATCGCGTTCTGCCCGAGGTCCGCGGTGTCGGTGGAGCGGAAGGGCAGGAAGGGCGCACGCTTGAAGACGACCGCGATCTCGGTGACCCGCCGGCCCAGGCGCTTGCCCGCACGCAGGTAGAAGGGGACCCCTGCCCAACGCCGGGTGGCGATGTCCAGGCGCATCGCGGCGAAGGTCTCCGTGGTGGAGTCGGCCGGGATGCCGTCCTCTTCGATGTAGGGACGGACCTCCTCGCCGCCCTGCCATCCGCCCACGTACTGGCCGCGGGCCGTGTGCGCGGACAGATCCTCGGGCAGCTCGACCGCTGCGAGGACCTTCTCCTTCTCCGCCCGCAGGTCGGAGGCGCGGAAGGTGACCGGCTCCTCCATCGCGGTCAGCGCCAGCAGCTGGAGCAGGTGGTTCTGGATGACGTCGCGTGCGGTGCCGATGCCGTCGTAGTACCCGGCACGGGAACCGATGCCGATGTCCTCCGCCATCGTGATCTGCACGTGGTCGACGTAGTTGGCGTTCCAGATCGGTTCGAACAGCTGGTTCGAGAAGCGCAGCGCCAGGATGTTCTGGACGGTCTCCTTGCCCAGGTAGTGGTCGATGCGGAAGACGTCCTCTGGGCGGAAGACCTGCTCGACCACGGCGTTGAGCTCGCGGGCGGAGGTGAGGTCGTGCCCGAAGGGCTTCTCGATGACCACGCGGCGCCAGGAGCCGTCGCGGGCGGTGTTCAGCCCGGAGTTGGCGAGCTGGCCGCACACCTGCGGGAAGGCGTCCGGCGGGATGGAGAGGTAGAAGGCATGGTTGCCTCCGGTGCCGCGGGTGCGGTCCAGCTCGCCGACGACCTCGGTGAGCCGCTCGAAGGCGGCGGTGTCGTCGAAGGTGCCGGTGACGAAGCGGAGTCCGCCGCGCAGCTGTTCGAAGACGCTCTCGTCGAAGCC
>JAAZLF010000234.1 GCA_012799425.1 Actinomycetales bacterium
CCGCAGCGTCGGACGACCGGTGCACTGCGCGCCGAAGGCGAGCATGCTCGAGCCTGCGGCGACGCCGCCGAGGAAGAGGTAGATCGCGATCGGGCCTCTCCACGGCGGGGCCTTCACCACGGGCCTGCCGTAGTAGGAGTCGAACTCGTCCGCGCGCTCGAACTCGACGTCCTCCACGACGGCGCCCTCGCGGGAGCCGTCCCCCATCCCCACCTCGTGCAGTCCGCGCCGGCGGCGGCCTCCGCCCCGGCGGCGGCGCCTACGACCGTCCTCCCGAGCACGGTCCGCGTCGAAATCGGTGATGCTCATCGACGTGACCCCAGGAAGGAGAGGGCGACGGCGGCGACCATGCCCGCGGCGGCGATCCCGGCCCGGGCATAGGTCTGCGGCAGCGACTTGGTGGGGACCTGCGGATCCGGCGGGAGGCCGTAGACCTCGGGCTCGTCCAGCAGCAGGAACACCGACCCGGTGCCGCCCACGCCGTCCTTCGGGTTCGCGCCGTACAGGCGGGCTTCGGTCATGCCTCGCTCGTGCAGGTCCGCGACCCGCCGCCGAGCATCGGCGGTGAGATCGTCGTGATCGCCGAAGGTGATCGACTGGGTGGGGCAGGTGGCGGAGCAGGCGGGCTCCTCACCGTCGACCATGCGGTCGTAGCACAGCGTGCACTTGCTGGCGGTGCCCATCCGGTCGACCTTGTCCTCCCGGTGGGCGAAGGGGGAGATCGTGCCGTCGTCGCGCCGTTCGATGACGCCGAAGGGGCAGGCGCTCACGCAGGTGCCGCAGCCGTTGCAGACGTCTTCCTGGACCACCACGGAACCGAACTCGGAGCGGAAGATCGCACCGGTCGGGCACACATCGAGGCAACCCGCATTGGTGCAGTGCTTGCACACGTCCGAGGACATCAGCCAGCGGAACTCGGGCGTGTCCGGCGGGGTGCGGTCGGTGCTCGAGAGATCCCCGGCGGGCAGCGCGCCGCGCGCGCCCGAGGACTTCGGCCCGATGCCGGGCATGCCGAGGCTGACGAGCTTGCGACCCGATTCGCGAGCCTCCTCGATCCGCTCCCGGCCCTGTTCCACGAACGCGACATGCCGCCAGGTGTTGGCGCCGAGCTCACCGGTGTTGTCGTAGCTCGAGCCCAGGATCTCGAGGTTCCCGTCGATGGGGTTGCGGTTCCATTCCTTGCACGCGACCTCGCAGGCCTTGCAGCCGATGCAGATCGAGGTATCGGTGAAGAAGCCCTTGCGCTCGTGCTCGTGCTCCCACCCGGCGTGCGCGGCGGGTCCCTCAGGTCCTGAGAGCAGGCTCATCGGTTCTCCATTCCCTTCATCGAACGTTCTCCGCTGGGCACGGCGCTGGCCTCCTCGGGCCCTCGCACCGCGACCGGCACGGAGCCGTCCGCGGGACCGGCGCCCGGGGCGCCTGCGGCACCGTCCACCGCCGCGCCCTCGGCCGGGACCAGGCCCGCACGTCGACGATAGGCCTCCACCAGCTCTCTGCGGGCCGGGCCGCGCGGGCGGCGTCCCGGCAGGAGCGCGCAGGAGTTGTTCTTGCTGTTCTGGATCTGGGTGTTCGCATCGAGGTTCATGCCGATGAGGTCGTTCGCGCTGTCACCGCGCACGATCGCCTCGGTGCCCTGCCCCCAGTGGAACGGCAGCCCGATCTGATGGATCACATGCTCCCCCACCTGCAGCGGCACCATCCGCTCGGTGATCAGGACCTTCGCTTCGATCACGCTGCGCGCGGAGATGATGGTGGCCCAGCCGTAGGGCTCCAGTCCCACCTCCGCGGCGAGTTCCGGCGACACCTCGCAGTACATCTCCGGCTGCAGCTCGGAGAGGTAGGGCAGGAACCGGCTCATGCCGCCGGCGGTGTGGTGCTCGGTGATCCGGTAGGTGGTGAACACGTACGGGTAGACCTCGCCTCCCGTGCCCATCGCGCCCGGAGAGCTGAGGTTGTCCTCGTCCTGGAACGTGACGCGGGTCGGGTTGGACTGCTGCGTGTACAGCGGATTGCGCACGGGCGACTCCGGCGCCTCGTAGTGCGTCGGCAACGGGCCGTCGACCATGCCGGTGGGGGCGAACAGCCAGCCGCGACCATCGGCCTGCATGGTGAACGCGTCCGTTCCCGACAGGGCGGCGGCGCCGCCCTGGGAAGGATCGCCGGGATCATCCGGCCGCGTGGTGAGCGGGAAGTCCGGTGTGTCATGGCCGGTCCAGCGCCCGGCCTCCTCGTCCCACCACACGAGCTTCTTCCGCTCGCTCCACGGACGGCCCTGGGGGTCGGCCGAAGCACGGTTGTAGAGGATGCGGCGATTCGCCGGCCAGGCCCATCCCCACTCCGCGGCCATCTCGTCCTGCTCCTGGCCGGGCGTGCGGCGACGCGCCTGATTGATGCCGTCGGCGTAGACCCCGGTGTAGATCCAGCAGCCGCCGGAGGTGGAGCCGTCGGCCTTCATCTCCGCGAAGGCGGTGAGCGGCCGGCCCGCGCTCTCCCCGCTGAGGTGGCGGCCGTTGATCTCCGCGAGCACCGCCTCGGCATCCGGCTCGCCGTGCTCATCGACCGGGTAGTCCCAGGTGAGCTCGAGGATCGCGCGATCCCGGGGATCGGTGGAGTCCTTCAGCTTCTCCCGGACCCGGCAGCCCAGCTCGTAGACGAACTGCAGGTCGCTGCGGGCATCGTCCGGCGGCCGGACCGCCTGATCGCGCCACTGCACCATGCGCTGGGTCTGGGTGAAGGAGCCCGCCTTCTCGGTGTGGTTCGCCGCGGGCAGGAAGAACATCTCGGTGGCGATCTGCTCCGTGGCGAGCTCTCCGGATTCGATCTCCGGGCCGTCGCGCCACCAGGTGGCGGACTCGATCATGTAGAAGTCCCGCACCACCATCCACTCCAGGTTCGCCATGCCCAGGCGCTGGAGCCGGCCGTTGGCCGAGCCCACCGCCGGGTTCTGGCCGAACAGGAAGAATCCGTCGACACCACCCTCGAGCATCCGCATCGTGGTCTGGTAAGTGCCGTGCGCACCGGTCAGCTTGGGCAGGTGGTGGTAGCCCCAGTCGTTCTCCTCGGTCGCGTGCTCTCCCCACCATGCCTTGAGCAGGTTGACGGTGTAGACGTCCGCGTCCGCCCAGAAGCCCTTCTGCTCCTTCTTGCCGACAGCCCGGGTGTACTCGACGAAGTCGTCCTGCCCCACCTTCGGCATCGGCAGGTATCCGGGGAGGATGTGGTAGAGCGTGGGGATGTCCGTGGAGCCCTGGATCGTGGCGTGCCCGCGCAGGGCCATGATCCCGCCGCCCGGGCGCCCCATGTTTCCCATCAGCAGCTGGAGGATGCCGGAGGTGCGGATCATCTGCGCTCCCCCCTGATGCTGCGTCCAGCCGAGAGCGTAGGCGAACATGGTGGTCCGCTCCCGCCCCGAGTTCCGCGCGATGGCGGTGGCGAGGTGCTCGAAGTCCTCCGGAGCGATGCCGCAGGTGTCCTGCACCATCTGTGGCGTATAGCGCGCGTAGTGGCGCTTCAGCAGCTGGAACACGCTGCGCGGATGCTGGAGGGTCTCGTCGCGCTCCGGCAGGCCGCGCGCGATGGAGTCCTCGTCCCCGGCGTAGGACCAGAAGCTGTTGTCGTAGGTGCCGCTCTCGGGGTCGTACCCGGAGAACAGCCCGTCGAGGTCCTCGGGATCGGCGTACTGCTCGGAGACGATCGTCGAGGCGTTGGTGTACGCCCGGACGTACTCCGCGAAGTACAGCTCGTTCTCGAGCACGTGCCGGATCACGCCGCCCAGCAGCACGATGTCGGTGCCGGCGCGGATCGGGATGTGCCGATCAGCGTTCGCGGAGGTGCGGGTGAAGCGCGGGTCGATGTGGATCACCTGCGCGCCGCGCTTGCGCGCCTCGGTCACCCACTGGAAGGCGACAGGATGCGCCTCCGCCATGTTCGAACCCTCGATGACGATGAGGTCAGCGTTGGCGAAGTCCTGCACGGACTGCGTGGCACCGCCACGACCGAACGAGGCTCCCAGACCGGGAACCGTGGCGGAGTGTCAAATACGCGCCTGATTCTCCATCTGGATGGCTCCCGCGGCGGTGAAGAACTTCTTGATCAGATAGTTCTCTTCGTTGTCGATGGTCGCTCCGCCGAGGCTGGCGATCCCCATCGTGCGCTTGAGCGGCCGGCCGTGCTCATCCTCGTCCTCCCAGTGCTTACGGCGGGAGGCGATGAAGCGCTCGGCGATCATATCCATCGCGACGTCGAGGTCGAGGTCCTCCCACGCGGTGCCGTAGGGGCGGCGGTAGCGGACCGTGGTCTGCCGCAGAGGGGAATTCGCGAGCTGCTGGCTGGCCGCGCCCTTGGGGCACAGCCTTCCGCGGGAGACCGGCGAATCCGGGCTCCCCTCGATCTGGATGACTCGGCCGTCCTTGTGGAACACGCGCTGCCCGCAGCCCACGGCGCAATAGGGGCAGATGCTGTCCGCCACGCCATCCGCGAGCGAGGTGCGCGGGGCCGCGCTGCGGGTGCGCGCCGACGTCACCGCGGTGCCGCGCCCCGTCGGATCCGCCCCGCGCAGCTGCCGCAGGACCGGCCAGTCGAGGAACGTGATGCGCGCCATGCCCGCCATGCTATCAATGGCGGCAGGTCCTACCTGCTCAGGAGAGGGCTGATCTTCCGGCGACCCGATGATCAGAGACGATCAGCTCTCCGCCGGGCCTTCGTCACGGATCCGCTCATGGTGACGGATCACCTCGGTGACGATGAATCGCATGAAGGCCTCTGCGAAGGTGGGGTCGAGGCCGGCCTGGTCCGCCAGACCGCGCAGTCGTGCGACCTGCTCGCGTTCGCGGGACGGATCGGCGGGCGGCAGCCCGTGCTCCGCCTTGAGCATGCCCACCCGCTGGGTGTGGGAGAAGCGTTCGGCGAGCAGGTGCACCAGCGCAGCATCGATGTTGTCGATGCTCCTGCGCTCCTCCAGGAGCAGCTCTCGAGCGCGTGCCACATCGTGGCCCCCGTCGCCGGCGACCGTGTCGTGACCGTTCATGCCGTGCGCTCCTGGTGGGGCTGGGCGCTGTCGTGCTCCGTGTCCTTGCCGGTGAGCATCAGCGGGGCTCGGCCCTGGGTGATGACGCCCTCCGTGATGACGACCTTGACGACATCGTCCCGCGAGGGGACCTCGAACATCACCGGCTGCAGCGACTCCTCGAGGATCGCGCGCAGGCCACGAGCGCCCGTCTCACGCTCGATCGCCTTGTCCGCGATCGCCTCGAGCGCGCTGCGCTCGAAGTCGAGCTCCACGTCGTCCAGCGCGAACATCTTCTGGAACTGCTTGACCAGCGCGTTGCGGGGCTCGGTGAGGATGGTGATCAGCGCATCGCGGTCGAGGTTCGTCACGCTCGTGATCACGGGCAGCCGACCGATGAACTCGGGAATCAGCCCGAACTTCAGCAGATCCTCGGGGAGCAGCTTGGTGTAGATCTCCTCCTGCTCGAGGGGGGTGTGCAGCTGCGAGCCGAACCCGATACCGCGCTTGCCGATGCGTGAGCCGATGATGTCCTCGATGCCCGCGAAGGCACCGGCGACGACGAACAGGACGTTCGTGGTGTCGATCTGGATGAACTCCTGGTGGGGGTGCTTGCGCCCGCCCTGGGGCGGCACCGCCGCGACCGTGCCCTCGAGGATCTTCAGCAGGGCCTGCTGAACCCCCTCGCCGGAGACGTCCCGGGTGATCGACGGGTTCTCGGACTTGCGGCCGATCTTGTCGATCTCGTCGATGTAGATGATGCCGCGCTCGGCCTTCTTGACGTCGTAGTCGGCGGCCTGGAGCAGCTTGAGCAGGATGTTCTCGACGTCCTCGCCGACATAGCCGGCTTCGGTGAGCGCCGTGGCATCGGCCATGGCGAAGGGCACGTCGAGCATCCGGGCGAGGGTCTGGGCGAGGTAGGTCTTGCCGCAGCCCGTGGGGCCCACCAGCATCACATTGGACTTGGCGACCTCGACACGGTCGCGGTCGCCGTGCCCCTCCTCGGCCAGGTTCGCGGCGGCATTCTTCGCCGGGGTCGCCGACTCCTCGACGTCCTGCGCCCGCACGCGCTTGTAGTGGTTGTACACCGCGACCGCGAGCGCACGCTTGGCGGGCTCCTGGCCGACCACGTACTCCTCGAGGAATTCGAAGATCTCCCTCGGCGCCGGCAGCGGCTTCTCCTCCTGGGAGGCGGGCTGAGCGGCCTGGATCTCCTCGGCGATGATCTCGTTGCACAGCTCGATGCACTCTTCGCAGATGTACACGCCGGGGCCGGAGATCAGGCGTTCGACCTGCTTCTGCGACTTCCCGCAGAAGGAGCACTTGAACACGTCGGACCCATCGCTCGTGCGCGCCATGTCCGTGTCCTTTCTTCGGGCCGTCAGCGGTTCTTCCACTCATCCGGCGGGTCGCGGCTCGAGGCCCGCGGGTCCTCACCACGGTACCGCGCACGGCCTGCGGACGCGGTGGGCGACGCGCCCCGGGACGCAGAACGAGCGCATGACATCGGCCCCTGACCACGCTGGTGAGCGCGCAGGGGCCGGTGTCCTGCCGGAGCGCCGGCCCCGTTCCGCAGCCACGGAACGGGGCCGGCGTCAGATCACTGGGAGATCTGGGTGCGCGGCACCTTGCGCGACTCGAGCACCTGGTCGACCAGTCCGTAATCGAGGGCGGCATTCGCGGTGAGGATCTTGTCGCGCTCGATATCCGCGCTGACCTGCTCCTTCGTGCGGCCCGAGTGGTACGCGAGGGTCTCCTCGAGCCATTCGCGCATGCGCATGATCTCGTTGGCCTGGATCTCGAGGTCCGAGGCCTGTCCGCCGCCCTGCCCACCCATGGCCGGCTGGTGGATGAGGATGCGTGCATTGGGCAGCGCCAGTCGCTTGCCCGGTGCTCCCGCCGCCAGGAGCACTGCGGCGGCGGAGGCCGCCTGGCCCAGGCAGACGGTCGTGACGTCGGGCTTGACGTACTGCATCGTGTCGTAGATCGCGGTCAGCGCGGTGAACGAGCCGCCGGGGCTGTTGATGTAGAGCGTGATGTCGCGGTCGGGGTCCTGGGACTCCAGGACCAGCAGCTGCGCCATCACGTCGTCGGCCGAGGCGTCGTCCACCTGGACGCCGAGGAAGATGATCCGGTCCTCGAAGAGCTTGGTGTAGGGATCCTGGCGCTTCATGCCGTAGGCGGTGCGCTCCTCGTACTGAGGAAGGATGTACCGAGAAGTAGGCATGGGAGCCATGGGTGCCATGGGGGCCGTCCGGCCGGCCTGGGCGGTGGGCAGCGCACCGATGGTGCGGGGATCGAAGGTCACGGGGTCTCCTTGCGTCAAGGGTGTCGGTGGGTGCCGGGGCGCGGTCAGTCGGTGCCGCCGCCGCCGGTGACGTCACGCGCTCCGGTGACGATCTTGTCGATGAAGCCGTACTCGAGCGCCTCTTCCGCGGTGAACCACTTGTCACGGTCGGAATCGGCCGTGATCTGCTCGACGCTCTTGTCGGTCTGCTCAGCGATCAGCTGGGCCAGGGTCCGCTTCATCGACAGGATCAGGTCGGCCTGGATCTTGATGTCGGTGGCGGTGCCCCCGAGCCCACCGAGGGGCTGATGCATCAGCACGCGCGTGTGCGGGGTCGCGAACCGCTTGCCCTTGGTGCCGGAGGAGAGCAGGAACTGCCCCATCGACGCCGCCATGCCCATCGCCACCGTGACCACGTCGGGCTGGATGTACTTCATGGTGTCGTAGATGGCCATGCCGGCGGTGATCGAACCGCCGGGGCTGTTGATGTAGAGGTAAATGTCCTTGTCCGGATCCTCTGCGGCGAGCAGGAGCATCTTGGCGCAGATCGCGTTCGCGTTCTCGTCGCGCACCTCGGAGCCGAGCCAGACGATGCGCTCACGCAGCAGGCGCTGGTAGACGTTGTCGTCCAGCCCCATCGGAGTGTCGCCGGCAGCGTTGCGGGGCGGGGAGGTCAGGTCGTGCTGGGCGGTCACGGTGTCTCCTTGTGTGCGGAGTTTGTGGAATTCGTCGATGAGACGACTCTAGGCGCTGCGCGGGGGCGGGGCGGACACTGTTCGCCGCAGGCGCACTGCGCCGGGCCCCGGCGGCCCCGTCCGCACCCTTCGCACGCTTCCGACGACCGCCTGAGAGGGCGCCTGCGAACCGAGCGCGAGGCTGCTCGCTGTGGCCCAGCCCTCGCCGCTTGGTCAAGTCGTGGCGCGTTCGAGTCACGTCCACAGATACCTGTGTAAAAAACGGGCCAAATCAACGGTCCGGCTCTGTCAAGCACGGTGACCGCGGCGCTCGGCGGCTCCTAGTGTGGCTCCATCGCCCCGAGACGACTCGGCGGCCCCACAGCCTGCAGTACACCCCGGCACCTGCCGGGACCCGGAAGGAACGAACCACACATCATGGCTCAGAACAACACTCACCGCCTCCCCGGCCGCGCCCAGCTCCCGACCCAGCGGGCAGCCCGTGGCCTCGGCGGCGCAGCGGTGCTCGGCACCGTGGTCCTCGGCTCGGCCTTCGTCGGCGGCTCCGCACAGGCGGCCCCCGCCGCTCCCGCCGCCCCTGCCGCGAGCGCACCCGCCGCGCAGACCGCTCCCGCCGCACCCACCGCCGCAGCCCCCTCGGCGGTCCTGGACTCCTCGCAGAAGCTCCGCTGGGGCTCGCGCGGCGGCGCCGTGCAGGACCTGCAGAGCGCGCTCAACGATCACGGTGCGAACCTGGCCGTCGACGGCGTGTTCGGTCCGCGCACCAACTCCGCGGTGAAGGACTACCAGTCCTCCAACGATCTCCTGGTCGATGGCGTCGTCGGCCCCGAGACCCGCGGTGCGCTCAACGGCAGCGGCGTCTCCACCGGTGGAGCCTCGGCCCCGGCCTCCTCCTCGAGCTCGGGCAGCAGCTCGATCGTCGACGCCGCACGTTCGGCGCTCGGCTCCCCCTACAGCTGGGGCGGCTCCTCGCTGGGCGGCATGGACTGCTCCGGCCTGGTGAACTTCGCCTACCAGGCCGCGGGCATCGACCTCCCGCGCTCCTCCGGCCAGATCGCCAACGGCGGCACCCAGATCTCGCAGTCCCAGGCTCAGCCCGGCGACATCGTGGCGTGGCCCGGCCACGTCGCGATCTACGCCGGCAACGGCCAGGTCATCGACGCCTCCGGCTCCAAGCAGCGCGTTGTCGAGCGCGGCATCTGGGGCAACCCCAGCTTCGTGTCCTACCGCTGATCCACTTCGCGGATCCAGCCGGCCCGGCCCCCTCAGGGGAGCCGGGCCGCTGTCATTCCCGGACTCCTCGTCGGGGCCGGTAGATCCGGCCGAGCCCCGCCTCGGCACCGTCGATCGGGCCGACCGACTCCCATTCGACCAGTCTCCCCCCGGGGACGTCGAAGACGCGCGTGCCGTCACCGAGCATCACCGGCGCGATGAACATCTGCAGCTCGTCGAGGAGGTCGTGCTCGAGGGCCTGTCGGGCGATGTCGGCGCTGATGATCTGGACGTCCTTGCCGGCGGCGAGCTCCCTGGCCCATCGCACAGCCTCCACGACGTCCGCGTCCAGCGCGGTCACCGCGGGATCGTCGGCGATCTCCTCGGGCCGATGGGTCAGGATGATCTCGATGCCCGACCAGGCACCGCCGTAGGCCTCGGCGGTCAGCTCGTCGCGCTCGGCGGCCTGCGCACGGGCGGCGTCGTACCCGCGACGACCGGAGAGGATGACACCGACGGGCGCGGCG